>CANGDT010000066.1 GCA_947452755.1 Actinomycetota bacterium | reverse complement strand
TCTTGCACAACAAGTTAACGGCACGTTGATAGTTGCTTCGTTTGATCCTTCGCCAAAAGCTTTCCTTTGGCCAGACTCTTTCGATGGCGTGCTCACGCTCCCAGCTCGCCGCCGAGAGTTGTTACTTGCGGCGGGCGCAGACCACGTTGAGTTTCTGAAATTTGATTCCGCAATGGCAGGCATGTCTCCAGATGAGTTCATTGATTCGATTGTCATCAACGAACTCGGCGCAGACACGGTAGTTGTGGGTCACAATTTCACTTTTGGTCATAAAGCTGCAGGCACAGTGGAAACACTTTCGGATCTTGCAAAAAAGTTTGGGATCAATGTCAGTGTTGTTCCACTCAGTGGCGATGGACAGTATTGGTCGTCCACACGCATCCGCAAAGCAGTATTAAGTGGCGACGTTGCCCTGGCCAGAGAGTTACTCGCTCGGCCACATCAACTCAGTGGCGAAGTTGTCCATGGAGATCATCGCGGTCGCGAATTGGGGTATCCCACAGCGAACATGGACGTCGCGGGTGGACTGGTCATTCCGGCTGATGGTGTGTACTCAGCGATTGCAACTATTGGCGAACTGACTGCTCCGGCAGCAGTCAGCGTGGGCACAAACCCTACTTTTGATGGTGTTGAAGGTCGGCGAGTTGAAGCATTCCTCATAGATCAGCCTGAGCTAGACCTTTATGGTCAGACTTTAACCCTTGATTTCATTGACCATGTGCGAGAAATGACCGCATTTGCTGGAATCGACGAACTTTTAGTGGCAATGGCAGGCGATGTTCAGCGAGCAAGCGCCCAAATCCACGATTTCCTAGATGTCACGGCGCCCTGATACCCTAACCACAGACGAATAACGGGCGGGCGCCCATTATTTCGTGTCCACTATGCGCCCGGAGGATAAAGAAATGCCATTAGAAGCAGACGTCAAGAAGGCCATCGTTGCCGAATACGGCACCAAGCCAGGCGACACCGGCTCACCAGAAGTACAAATTGCACTGTTGACACAGCGCATCAACGACCTCACAGGTCACCTCAAGACTCACAAGCACGATCACCACAGCCGTCGCGGTTTGCTTCTGCTCGTTGGTCAGCGTCGCCGTTTGCTTGATTACTTGACTAAGACAGACATCAATCGCTACCGCGCGATCATCGAAAAGCTCGGCATCCGTCGCTAATTTCGATCTACCAATCTTGAGAAGTCGCATTCTGCGATAACTCACTCGGTGCGGCTCCTCAATGGGGGAGCCACACCAACACCACAGAGGTAACGTTCGACCGAAGTAAAGTACTGGTCGGTCCTCGGTAGTGGTGTTCGGCTTTAAAGCCGCGCATCTCGATCGAAGATCGGCACTCGAATACACGAGTCTCTTCACTTCATCCACCGATCGTTATCTCTCAACATGTAAGGGAGATACCCGTGGAGGGTAATGAAGTACAGTCCAGCGTTGCTGTGATCGACAATGGGTCGTTCGGAAAGCGCACAATCAAGTTCGAAACCGGCCGTTTGGCCCGCCAAGCATCAGGTTCTGCTGTTGCTTACCTGGATGATGAAACCATGTTGCTTTCTGCAACAACTGCTGGCAAGTCACCAAAAGATCAATTCGATTTCTTCCCACTGACCGTCGACGTTGAAGAACGCATGTACTCAGTTGGTCGTATCCCAGGTTCGTTCTTCCGTCGTGAAGGCCGCCCAACCGAAGATGCAATTTTGACTTGCCGCCTGATTGACCGCCCTTTGCGTCCGTCATTCGTTAAGGGTCTTCGTAACGAAGTTCAGGTTGTTGTGACTGTAATGTCACTGAACCCGAATGACCTCTACGACGTCATCGCAATCAACGCTGCGTCGATGTCAACACAACTTGCAGGTTTGCCATTCTCGGGTCCAATCGGTGGCGTTCGCGTTGCACTGATTAAGGGCCAGTGGGTTGCTTTCCCAACACACGAACAGCTTGAAGAGGCCGTGTTTGACATGGTTGTTGCTGGCCGCATTGTTGGCGACGACGTTGCAATCATGATGGTTGAAGCTGAAGCTACCGAAAACACAATTGAACTCATCAAGGGTGGCGCTACTGCACCTTCTGAAGAAGTTGTGGCTGCTGGTCTTGATGCTTCAAAGCCATTCATTCGCGCGCTTTGTGTTGCACAGAGTGAACTTGCTGCTGTTGCTGCAAAGCCAACTGCTGAATTCCCAGTCTTCTTGGACTACGAAGCTGATGTATTCGCTGCGGTTGAAGGTGCTGTCTCGACTGAACTTGCTGCTGCGCTCACCATTGCTGGCAAGCAAGAACGTGAAACAGAACTTGATCGCGTTAAGGACCTCACAGTTGAGCGCGTTGGCACTGACTTCGAAGGTCGCGAGAAGGAAGTTAGCGCTGCACTGCGCTCGCTGACCAAGAAGCTTGTTCGTAAGCGCGTCATCAAGGACAAGATCCGTATTGACGGTCGTGGCCTTCGTGACATCCGCTCACTTTCTGCTGAAGTTGATGTACTTCCACGCACACACGGTTCGGCTCTGTTTGAGCGCGGCGAAACCCAGATCCTGGGCGTCACCACACTCAACATGCTCAAGCTGGAAATGCAGTTGGATACCTTGTCGCCGATCACGCACAAGCACTACATGCACAACTACAACTTCCCGCCATACTCAACCGGTGAAACTGGTCGCGTAGGTAGCCCTAAGCGTCGCGAAATCGGTCACGGTGCACTTGCAGAACGCGCTTTGGTTCCTGTACTTCCATCAAAGGAAGACTTCCCATACGCAATCCGTCAGGTATCTGAAGCACTTGGCTCAAATGGTTCAACATCAATGGGTTCAGTCTGCGCATCAACTCTTTCGCTACTTAACGCTGGTGTGCCATTGAAGGCACCAGTTGCGGGTATTGCAATGGGTCTTATCTCCGATGAAATCGATGGCAAGACTGAATACGTTGCTCTCACCGACATCCTCGGTGCAGAAGACGCATTTGGTGACATGGACTTCAAGGTTGCCGGTACTAAGGAATTTGTTACCGCACTTCAGTTGGATACCAAGC
>CANGDT010000065.1 GCA_947452755.1 Actinomycetota bacterium | reverse complement strand
AGAGGCATGATGACTGACACATTTGATGTTCTAAATCCATCGACCGAAGAGGTCGTCAAAACCGTTCACATGGCATCAACAGCCGAGATGGACGATGTTATTGCCCGGGCAAAAGCAGCCTGGCCAGCATGGCGTGATACCGCTCCTGCACACAAAGCAAACCTACTTCGCAACTTTGCACTGTTGGTTGAAAAGCATGGCGATGAACTTGCTCGCCTTGAAGTTCTTGAAGCAGGTCACACCATTGGAACTGCACGTTGGGAAGTTGAAAACGTTCGCAACGTATTGAATTATTTTGCCGGCGGTGCTGAGCGACTCATAGGACAACAGATACCCGTACCAGGCGGCGTTGACATTACTTTCCATGAACCATTCGGTGTTGTTGGAATCATCGTGCCGTGGAACTACCCAATGCCGATTGCCGCATGGGGCTTCGCGCCAGCACTTGCTGCCGGTAACACAGTTGTGTTGAAACCAGCCGAAGTGACGCCATTGACTGCGCTTCGTTTAGCCGAAATTGCTATCGAAGCTGGCTTGCCCGAAGGTGTCTTCAATGTTGTGCCAGGTTTCGGCAAAGTTGCAGGTCAGCACCTCGTCGAACATCCAGATGTACGCAAGATTGTTTTCACAGGTTCAACACCAGTGGGAACAGGCATCATGCGTGCGGGTGCAGATCGCTTAAAGCGCGTCACACTTGAACTCGGCGGCAAGAGCCCAACGATTATTTTTGCTGATGCTGACATTGAAGCGGCAGCAAAATCCGCACCGCTTGCTGCATTCGATAACTCGGGACAAGACTGCTGTGCACGCACACGTATTTTGGTTCAAAAGAGCGTTTATGAAGAAGTGCTTGGCCACATTGAAGGCGTTGTGAAGAGCGTGCGTGTTGGCGATCCAGGACTTGATACAACCGATCTTGGTCCACTGATTAGCGCAGCACAGCGCGATCGCGTTGCCTCGTTTGTTCCTGACGATGCACCAATCTTGTTCCGTGGTGAAGCGCCTGCTGGTAAGGGTTTCTGGTATCCACCTACTGTGCTTGCACCAATCAAGCCAGGCGATCGCCAGTATGACCATGAAATTTTCGGTCCGGTATGCGTTGTTGTTCCGTTCGAAGATGAAGCGGAAGCCATGACACTTGCAAATGGAACTGACTATGGGTTAGCCGGTTCCATTTGGACCCGTGACATTGGTCGCGCGCTGCGCCTTGCTCGCGGTGTTGAGTCAGGCGTACTTTCAATCAATTCACACTCAGCGGTTCGTTACTGGACACCATTCGGTGGATTCAAGATGTCCGGTATTGGTCGCGAACTTGGCCCGAATGCGATTGAGGCATTCACCGAAACAAAGAATGTATTTATCAGTACTGAAAACTAGTACTCCACAAACTAATAACCGCAGACATTGCACCGCGCAGTGTCAAAACTATGGAAGAAGGAAACGCACGTGAAGCGTTTACAAGATCGGGTAGCAGTAATCACTGGTGCTGGCAGTGGAATCGGCGCAGCAACAGCTCGTCGCTTTGCTGAAGAAGGCGCCAAGATTGTTGCCGTTGATATGGATCCAAAGTCAGGTCAGGCAATTGCTGATGAAGTTGGCGGAATTTTTGTTCAGGCTGACGTCACAAATGCTGACCAGGTTGCCAACATGTACAAGGTTGCATTCGACACCTACGGTTCAATCGACATTGCGTTCAACAATGCGGGAATTTCGCCACCAGACGATGACTCAATCCTGACCACTGGCATTGATGCTTGGCGTCGAGTTCAAGAGGTCAACCTCACTTCGGTTTACTTGTGCTGCAAGGAAGTTCTGCCGTACATGCTTGAAGCCAAGAAGGGTTCAATCATTAACACTGCATCCTTCGTGGCAACCATGGCTGCAGCAACATCGCAGATTTCGTACACCGCTTCAAAGGGTGGCGTTCTTGCTATGACTCGTGAACTTGGTGTGCAGTTTGCTCGCGAAGGCGTACGCGTAAATGCAGTCTCACCTGGTCCAGTGAACACCCCGCTTTTGCAGGAATTGTTTGCCAAGGATCCAGAGCGTGCTGCACGTCGCCTCGTTCACATTCCACTTGGGCGATTTGCTGAACCAACAGAAATTGCTGCGGCAGTAGCATTCCTGGCAAGCGATGACTCGTCATTCATGACTGCATCAAACTTCTTGGTTGATGGCGGAATTAGCGGCGCCTACGTCACCCCGCTATAAGTCGAATAATTTCTTTCGACAAAGTAAGGTCTAAGCATGGTTGAGAATGTTTGGCGTGGATTCGCAAGTGATAATTACGCGGGGATCCACCCAGACATTCTCACAGCCATTTCTGGGGTCAATCAGGGCCACCAAGCTGCCTATGGGGCAGACACGACCACTGCTCAGCTAGACGCCGTCGTGAAGACGCACTTTGGATCAACTGCAGTTGCATTCCCCGTGTTCAATGGCACAGGTGCCAACGTGTTGGCATTACAGGCAATGTGTAAGCCGTGGGAAGCGGTCATTTGTGCCACCGGTGCTCACATCAATAGCGATGAAGGCGGCGCACCTGAAAAGGTTGCAGGTCTCAAGATGCACACAATTCCCACAACCGACGGAAAGCTCACACCCGCGCTTGTAGAGACACAAGCCTGGGGATTCGGCGACGAGCATCGCGCGCAACCCAAGGTTGTCTCAATCACAAACTCCACAGAACTCGGTACGGTCTACACCCCTGAAGAAGTTCGCGCACTCGTCGATCAAGCCCACGCACTCGGTATGTATGTTCACCTTGACGGTGCACGCATTGCAAACGCGGCAGCTGCGCTCGGTGTTCCAATGCGAGCATTCACCACAGATGTGGGTGTCGATGCGGTTTCTCTCGGTGCAACCAAGAACGGCGCCATGGGTGTTGAAGCTGTATTGATTCTGAACCCTGAACTTGAATCTGCAATCAAATACGTCCGGAAATCCGCAATGCAACTGGGTTCAAAAATGCGATTCATGTCGGCTCAGTTAATTGCCATGTATGAAGGTGACTTGTGGCTGCGCAATGCAGAGCACGCAAATGCGATGGCACAACGACTCTACGCAGGAGTGAAAGACCTCGGTGGAGTCACCGT
>CANGDT010000064.1 GCA_947452755.1 Actinomycetota bacterium | reverse complement strand
TGCGCACAAGAACCACCGTAAGCCAGGCTCAATCGGCGCATGTGCAACCCCAGGTCGCGTTTTCAAGGGTGTTCGCATGTCAGGTCGCATGGGTGGCGTTACTAAGACTGTTCAGAATCTCAGCATCCATGCTGTCGATGTAGAAAAGGGCCTCATTCTGGTCAAGGGTGCTATCCCTGGTCCAGCAGGCTCAATCGTTCTGCTTCGCACTGCTGCGAAGGGAGCATAATCAAATGACTTCTGTAGACATTAAGACTGCGGATGGCAAGGCAGCCGGCAAGGTTGAACTTCCAAACGACATCTTTGACGTACAGGCCAACATTCCGTTGATCCACCAGGTCGTTGTTGCACAGCTTGCTGCAGCACGTCAGGGTACTCACTCCACGAAAACTCGTGGAGAGGTAAGCGGTGGTGGTAAGAAGCCGTTCAAGCAAAAGGGAACAGGTCGCGCCCGTCAGGGTTCGAGCCGTGCACCTCAGTACAAGGGTGGTGGAACCGTTCACGGTCCTCAGCCTCGTGACTATGAACAGCGCACGCCTAAGAAGATGAAGGCAGCAGCACTTCGCGGCGCACTTTCAGATCGTGCTCGCAATGGTCAGGTTCACGTTTTCACCTCGCTTGTCGATGGCAACGTACCTTCAACCAAGAGTGCACTTGCTTCACTTGCATCTGTTACTGATTCAACAAACGTTCTAGTTGTGTTGACCAACGAAGACATGGTTACTGCAGTGAGCTTGCGCAATGCACCTCACGTACATGTTCTTGAAGTTGGCCAGCTAAACACTTACGACGTTCTCGTTTCAGACGACATCGTTTTCAGCAAGGCAGCACTTGATGCTTTTGTTGCTGGTCCAAACCGTGGCAAGTCTGTTAAGGCTGTCGCAAGTTCAGATGAAGTGGAGGCCTAAGTCATGAAGATTGCAGACCCACGCGACATTCTGATCGCACCAGTCATCTCAGAAAAGAGCTACGCGCTCCTTGATGAGAACAAGTACACGTTCATCGTGCACCCAGACGCTAACAAGACCCAGGTCAAGATCGCTGTGGCCGAAGTTTTCAACGTCAAGGTGACAGGTGTGAACATCATGAACCGTCAGGGCAAGAAGATGCGTACACGTACCGGTTTCGGTAAGCGTGCGGATACAAAGCGTGCCATCGTAACCGTCGCCGCTGGTGACCGAATCGACATCTTTGGTGGACCGGTTAGCTAACCGGGCCAAGGAATAGGACAAGGACACTCACATGGGAATCCGTAAGTACAAGCCAACAACACCAGGTCGCCGCGGCGCCAGTGTTGCAGACTTTGCCGAAATCACACGGTCGACACCTGAAAAGTCATTGACACGTCCACTACCTAATAAGGGTGGTCGTAACAACTCAGGTCGCGTTACTACTCGTCACCAAGGTGGCGGACACAAGCGTGCTTACCGCATCATCGACTTCCGTCGTAATGACAAAGATGGCGTTCCAGCGAAGGTTGCTCACATCGAGTACGACCCGAACCGTACGGCACGCATCGCACTTCTTCACTATGCAGATGGTGAAAAGCGCTACATCATTGCGCCGAACAAGCTCAAGCAGGGCGACGTCATTGAGACTGGTCCAAGTGCTGACATTAAGCCTGGCAATAACTTGCCACTTCGCAACATTCCAGTAGGTACCGTTGTGCACGCAATCGAACTTCGCCCAGGTGGTGGAGCAAAGATTGCTCGCTCAGCAGGAACTTCTGTTCAGCTTGTTGCTAAGGATGGCCCTTACGCTCAATTGCGTATGCCATCAGGCGAAATCCGCAACGTCGATGCTCGCTGCCGTGCAACGGTTGGCGAAGTTGGCAACGCAGAGCAGAGCAACATCAACTGGGGTAAGGCCGGCCGTATGCGTTGGAAGGGCAAGCGCCCAACCGTCCGTGGTGTCGCCATGAACCCTGTTGATCACCCACACGGTGGTGGTGAAGGAAAGACCTCTGGTGGTCGTCACCCTGTTAACCCGAACGGTAAGCCAGAAGGCCGCACTCGTTCACGCAACAAGGCAAGTGACCAGATGATCGTTCGTCGCCGCAAGACCGGCAAGAAGCGCTAGGAGTTATTGACGTGCCACGTAGCCTCAAAAAGGGCCCATTCATTGATGGCCATCTACAGAAGAAGGTAGATGTACAGAATGCTGCAGGAACCAAGAATGTGATCAAGACCTGGTCACGCCGCTCGGTTATCTCGCCAGCAATGCTCGGTCACACTCTTGCCGTTCATGACGGTCGTAAGCATGTACCAGTCTTCGTCACCGAAGACATGGTCGGACACAAGCTTGGTGAATTCGCACCGACACGTACCTTCAAGGGTCACGTGAAGGACGATCGCAAAGCAAAGCGTAAGTAGGGACAGTGATGGAAACTATTAACTCCGCTCGTGCTCAGGCACGCTTCGTGCGCGTTACGCCACAAAAGGCTCGTCGTGTTATCGACTTGATCCGTGGCATGAACGCTCAAGAAGCACAGACACTTCTACGCTTCGCACCACAGGCTGCCAGCGAACCAATTGGAAAGGTTGTTGCAAGCGCAATTGCGAATGCGACAAACAACTACAACTTGGACGCACGCACACTTGTTATCACCGAAGCTTTTGTTGACGAAGGTCCAACGATGAAGCGCTTCCGTCCACGTGCTCAGGGTCGCGCAAGCCAGATCCTGAAGCGCACCAGCCACATCACGGTAATTGTTGAATCAGTTGCCGATGTAAAGAAGAAGGGCTAACCGCAATGGGTCAGAAAATTAATCCGTATGGTTTCCGTTTGGGAATCACCACGGACTACCGCTCGAAGTGGTTTGCCGATTCTTCAAAGGTTGGCGAACGCTACCGCGATTACGTCGCTGAGGATGTCAAGATCCGCAAGCTGATGACCGAAGGCATGGAACGTGCCGGCATCGCTCGCGTTGAAATTGAACGCACCCGTGACCGTGTTCGCGTTGACATTCATACTGCCCGTCCAGGCATTGTTATTGGTCGTCGTGGCCAAGAAGCAGACCTGATTCGTGGCCGTCTGGAAAAGCTCACCGGCAAGCAGGTTCAGTTGAACGTTCTGGAAGTTAAGAACCCAGAAATCGAAGCTCAACTAGTTGCCCAGGGTGTTGCCGAACAGCTTTCAAGCCGCGTGTCATTCCGTCGTGCGATGAAGAAGGCTATGCAGTCAGCACTGAAGTCAGGCGCCAAGGGTATTCGTATCCAGGTGTCGGGTCGTCTTGGTGGCGCTGAAATGTCACGTCGTGAGTTCT
>CANGDT010000063.1 GCA_947452755.1 Actinomycetota bacterium | reverse complement strand
GATTGGGCCAAATTCAAGCCAATTTCGCTGACCATAAACGGAAGTTCCAATAAATAAAACTAGAACGAGCAACACAATTGAAAAAATAAGAAAAAGTGCAGACACTCTGCGATAAAAAATGACAGGAAGTCGCGCCGCCCCAAACATCAGTGACACACCAATGATTGCGAAAATAATTTGTCGAGTCGCAAGGTAGTAAGAGTTTCCGTAATGCTGATATGCAAATACGCTCGACGCCGAAGTGACCATAACTAAGCCAAAAACCAACAAACTAATTGTTGCGCCTTTGAGAATTGAATACGGGGCCATCGGATGCCGCATGTATTCATGAAATCTTTCTTGAATACTTAACTCTTGGGCGTTCTTAGCCTGTGTCGTCGACATCATTGACCTAACTTCTGAACGGCTGAAACAAACGCTTCACCGCGTGCAGAGTAATCGCGGAACATATCCCATGATGCGCATCCGGGAGCAAGCAGAACCGTATCTCCATCTTGCGCCATCTCGGCAGCAATACCCACAACTTGGTCCATCGCATGTTCGGATGTGTCAGTTACGCGATGAATTGGAACTTGCGGCGCATGCTGTGCAAGCGCGGCTGCAATATGTTCCTGATCAACGCCGAGGAGTACCACGCCGCGCATACGTGGTCCTGCCTTGATGATCAAGTCGTCAAAATCCTGACCCTTTGCCATTCCGCCAGCAATCCACACAACAGACTCATAGGCAAGAAGGGACGTCTGCGCTGCATGCGTATTTGTTGCCTTCGAATCATCGATGTACGTAACGCCACGTCGGTCGGCCACGTGTGCAATTCGGTGCGCAGCAGGTTTCCATGCACGTAGACCATCACGCACATCCCGAGGTTCAATGCCATGTGCCCGCGCTAACGCACTGGCGGCAAGTGCGTTTTCCACGTTGTGTCGCGCAGGAATTGCTAAATCCGCAACATTGGCAAGCGAAACTGCATTGTCGCGGCGATTGTCCAAAAATGCTCGATCTGCCATGAAGTCTTCAACAACTCCGAGCATCGACACTGACGGAATGCCAAGGGTAAAACCGATCGCCCGGCAGCCTTCTACGACATCTGCTTGTTCAACCATTTGAATAGTGGCAGGGTCGGCCTCGTTAAAGATTGCGGCAACCTGACAGTTGTTGTAGACACGCGCTTTCGCATCGCGATAAGCCTCGAAAGAGCCAAACAAATCGATGTGATCAGGCGCCAAGTTAAGACACACAGCTGCCTGTGCCGAAATTGAGTCAACAAAAGGTAACTGTGGAGCGCCCACTTCAACTGGAATGACATCCCATCCCTGCGGGTCCATCACAACTTCAACCAGCGAGCGCCCAATATTGCCTGCGGCCACGCTCCGCCTACCCGCAGTAACCAAAATTGATTCAAGCATCAACGTGGTCGTCGTTTTACCGTTCGTTCCCGTCACCAGTAACCACGGCGCCGAATGTTCGGGGTCACGCAAACGCCAGGCAAGTTCTAATTCGCCCCAGATAGGAATCCCATGGCGCTGCGCATCTGCAACTATGGGAGCAAGAGGCGATACACCCGGCGACAACACAAGGACATCGACCCCGTCGGGCACTCGAGTGTCATCACCAAATTGCAAATCAGCTTCAAGGATATCGAGAATCTTTGCGCGCTCAGATTCACGCTTCGATTCATCTGCATCAACAACTACCACGTGCGCGCCGACATGAATGAGAGCATCCGCCGCTGCAAAGCCAGCAACACCCAGCCCAACAACACAAGCACGCACACCTGACCATTCAGATGTGCGATTCAAGGAATCAATATGTGGCGTACTCACGGTTGCCTACTGGCGTACCCATTCTGCGTAGAACACAGCAAGACCCATAACAACAAATGCACCTTGGATAATCCAAAAACGAACAACAATCAATATTTCTGGCCAGCCACCCATCTCGAAGTGATGATGTAGCGGCGCCATGCGCAAAACTCGCCGACCCGTTAACTTGTAGGACCCTACTTGCGCAATGACGGACAACGTCACGATTAAGAACAACCCACCAAACGTTGCAAGCAGAAGCTCAGTGCGGGTCATCGTTGCAAGCGCAGCCATTGCTCCGCCGATTGCAAGCGATCCTGTATCACCCATGAAAATCTGCGCGGGACTGGTATTGAACCAGAGGAATCCAAAACCCGCGCCGGCACACGCGGCAGCAAACACAGCTAGGTCTAACGAATCTCGAACGGTGTAGCAACGAGCCAACTGACCAAACTGACAGTTCTGACCGTACTGCCACACAGACATCACGGTGTATGCACCAAACGTCATCACTGCAGCGCCTGAGGCAAGACCATCCAGCCCATCAGTGAGGTTTACGCCGTTGGTAATAGCCGTGACGATGAACCAAATCCACACAAACACCACGGCCGTAGGAAGAACAATCGGCAAATCGCGAACGAGCGACACGGCATGGCTTAACGGAACAGTTCCTTGGGCATCAGGAAACCGAAGTCCCATAAACGCAAATGAGATAGCCACAAATGCTTGACCAAGAAGTTTGGTTCGCGCCCGAATGCCAGTGCTGCGCTGTTTGAAAATCTTGAGATAGTCGTCTGCTACGCCAACAAGACCCAGACCGACCATGACGTAAATTGCAAGCAGGCCCGACACTGTTGGCGAACGCCAGGTCACAAGATGTGCAAATGCATAACCCAAAATCACCGAAGTCACAATTGCTACGCCACCCATAGATGGCGTTCCGCGCTTACCTTCATGTTCTGGGTACTGGATGCCGTCAGCCGATTCACGAATAGCTTGCGAATATCCCCGGCGTCGCAGGTACGCAATGAGCGCAGGCGTCAGAACGAATGAAAAAAACGTGGCAAGAAGGCCAGCAAGAACAACCAGTTTCACTCCTGGCTCCCCTCCTGTCGTGCCTTCAGTCGCCGTTCAACATCCTCAGCAAGTGTCTCGAATCCTTCAGACCTCGAAGCCTTAAAGAGAACTACGTCGCCAATACCTATGTTCTCAACAATGTAGTCCGAGGCGGCCGAAAAATCGGGCAACCACACCGATTCGTTGTCCCACGAGCCTTCCTGGAGTGCGCCTAAATGCATAGCCTTTGCTGACTGCCCGATTACTACCAACTGGTCAACATCGAGGCGAACAGACAGACGTCCAATGCGATCATGCTCGGAAACACTCTCATCGCCAAGTTCATGCATCGTTCCTAACACTGCCCATGTGCGCGCACTTTGCGGAATTCCAATCAACGCTTTCAACGCCGCTTCCATTGATTCTGGATTCGCGTTGTACGCGTCGTT
>CANGDT010000062.1 GCA_947452755.1 Actinomycetota bacterium | reverse complement strand
GGCAGGGAAGTAGCCACGCCCGCTTGGGGTTGTTCCTGCAACGTACCTATTAATAGGTGGCGGGTCTATGGTCGGCTAGGGAAAACCCTAGATAGATGACAGCGCATTGCCGTGGTGGAAATTGACCCGTTTGTGCACGCCACGCGCAACACGCCGAATATTGGGCTATCGCTTGCATATATGCCCCAGATACCCATAGAGTCACTACATCTAGTGGTCACAATGACGTGAAGCACCCACAGATTGTGTTCTTCGACCACAGGTTATCCCCAAAGGATCCCCAAAATCGGAGAAGTTTCTGTGGAAAACCTGTCACATGCGTCTCACTAGGCACCGTACGTCACACGAGTCACATCGCGTCACAAACGGGCTTTGGCAAGAATTTACCTGGCCGCAAACCAGGTAAACGTAAGAAAACCGCACTTCAGACACAACATCTAGTCGCTCAAAGCGAACAGATCGAACATCTCGATCGAAAGGAGTCACCATGCATTGCCCTTATTGCCGTCACGATGACTCCCGAGTAATCGACAGCCGTTCAAGTGACGAAGGTCAATCAATCCGCCGTCGCCGCGAATGCCCACAGTGCAGCCGCCGTTTCACCACAAACGAAACGATCACGCTCAACATTGTGAAGCGCAACGGCACCTCGGAACCGTTCAGCCGCGACAAGGTCATCAAGGGTGTGCGTCGCGCATGCCAAGGACGACCAGTTAACGAAGACGACTTCGCAGTACTCGCAGCCCGCGTCGAAGAAGCCGTTCGTGGTTCTGGCGCAGCTGAAGTGCCGAGTAACGAAGTGGGCCTAGCAATCCTGGGACCGCTACGCGAACTCGACGAAGTGGCCTACCTGCGTTTCGCAAGTGTCTACCGAGCATTCGAATCGCTCGCAGACTTCGAACTAGAAATCGAAGACCTGCGAAGTACCCCGGCCCGCGATAAACAGCCGGCCCACTAATCCAAACTTCCTTCCCCTAAGCACTTCCCGCCAATCACTACAAATGGCTTCCTAAGAAAATTACTAAGTAACAAAAGCAAAAACTTGGTCATCGGTGAGAACCCGATTTCACCAGTGACAACCGCGACTCCCGAGTCGCAACCGATAAGTCCATGAGGAGGACAACATGACCGACGTGGTCAATGCATCAACGGGTGCAACAAAGAAGGCAGGCAAGGGGCTCACAATCGAGCGCCTTTACACAACAGAAGGCGTGCATCCTTACGCCGAAGTGACGTGGGAAAACCGCGATGTTGTGCAGACAAACTGGAAGACAGGCGAGACCGTATTTGAACAGCGCGGTGTCGAGTTCCCTGATTTCTGGAGCGTCAACGCATCAACTATCGTGACCACCAAGTACTTCCGCGGACAGGTAGGCACCGATAAGCGCGAACAGAACCTTCGCCAGCTGATCGACCGCGTCGTGCTGACCTACACAAAGGCCGGCAAGGAAAACGGTTACTTCGCAACGCCGAAGGATGCCGAAGTCTTTGAGCAAGAACTGACCTGGATGCTGTTGCACCAAGTCTTCAGCTTTAACTCACCAGTCTGGTTTAACGTGGGCACCTCCTCGCCACAGCAAGTCAGCGCGTGCTTCATCCTTTCTGTCGACGACACCATGGATTCAATCCTGAACTGGTACCGCGAAGAAGGAATGATCTTTAAGGGCGGTTCGGGTGCCGGTCTTAACTTGTCACGTATTCGTTCGAGCAAAGAATTCCTGAAGGGTTCAGGCGGAACTGCTTCCGGTCCTGTGTCATTCATGCGTGGTGCTGATGCATCAGCAGGAACCATCAAGTCCGGTGGCGCAACACGTCGCGCAGCCAAGATGGTTGTGCTCGACATTGATCATCCAGACATCGAAGAGTTCATCGAAACTAAGGTCCGCGAAGAAGACAAAATTCGTGCGCTTCGCGACGCCGGTTACGACATGGACCTCGGTGGCAAGGACATCGTGTCTGTTCAGTACCAGAACGCCAACAACTCAGTGCGCGTCTCTGATGAATTCATGAAGGCTGTCGAGAACGGACACAAGTTTGGTCTACGTGCTCGCACCAACGGTGAAGTCATCGAAGAAATCGATGCCCGCGAATTGTTCCGCAAGGTCACCGAAGCAGCATGGGCTTGCGCCGATCCAGGTATCCAGTACGACGACACCATCAACGAATGGCACACCAACCCAGAGACCGGTCGCATCAATGCATCGAACCCATGCTCTGAGTACATGTCACTTGATAACTCGTCATGCAACCTTGCCTCGTTGAACTTGCTGAAGTTCCTCAAGGACGACGACACCTTTGATGCACCAACATTCGCTAAGGCTGTTGAATTCATCATCACGGCCATGGATATCTCGATTTGCTTTGCAGATTTCCCAACCGAACCAATTGGTGACACCACCCGCAAGTACCGCCAGCTGGGTATTGGTTACGCAAACCTTGGCGCATTGTTGATGGCAACTGGTCTTGCTTACGACAGTGAAGGTGGCCGCGCACTAGCCGGTGCCATCACATCGTTGATGACTGGTACTGCTTACAAGCGTTCAGCTGAACTTGCCGGCATCGTTGGACCTTACGAAGGTTTCGCCCGTAATGCTGATGCTCACGCACGCGTGATGCGCAAGCACCAGGCTGCTTCGGAAGCACTCCAGACTGTCACCAGCCTTGATTCAGATGTTGCCAAGTTGGCGACCTCGGTTTGGATCGAAGGCAACAAGATTGGTGAAGTTAACGGTTGGCGTAACGCCCAGGCTTCGGTCTTGGCACCAACAGGAACCATCGGCTTCATGATGGACTGTGACACCACAGGTATCGAACCTGACTTCTCGTTGGTCAAGTTCAAGAAGCTTGTTGGTGGCGGTTCCATGCAGATCGTGAACCAGACAATTCCACGCGCTTTGCGTCGTTGGGGTTACGCCGAAGAGACTGTGGAAGCAATCGTTGAATACATCGGCGACAAGGGCCACGTCATTGACGCACCAGGTTTGAAGACTGAGCATTACTCAATCTTTGACACCGCAATGGGCGCTCGTTCAATCAGCCCAATGGGTCACGTCCGCATGATGGCTGCGTGCCAGCCGTTCTTGTCGGGTGCGATTTCAAAGACTGTGAACATGCCTGAAGATGCCACGGTTGAAGAAGTAGAAGAAATTTACTTCGAAGCGTGGAAGATGGGCATCAAGGCTCTTGCGATCTACCGCGACAACTGCAAGGTTGGTCAGCCATTGTCGGATGCTAAGGCAGAGAAGAAGGATGCTCCTGCAGCCGGTTCACTGTCACATCCAACACGTAAGCGTTTACCAAAGACTCGCAGCAGCCGCACCACATCGTTCTCGGTGGGTGGCGCTGAAGGTTACTTGACTGCTGGCGCATATGACGATGGCGAATTGGGCGAAGTTTTCTTGAAGCTCGGCAAGCAGGGTTCAACCCTGGCCGGTGTGATGGATGCGTTCTCGGTCGCAATCTCGATCGCGTTGCAGTACGGCGTGCCTCTGGAAGCATTTGTTAGCAAGTTCGTTAACATGCGTTTCGAACCTGCAGGTATGACAGATGACAAGGATGTCCGCATGGCGCAGTCAATGATGGATTACATCTTCCGTCGCCTGGCTTTGGATT
>CANGDT010000061.1 GCA_947452755.1 Actinomycetota bacterium | reverse complement strand
TTACCAACATCGGTTGGAATTGCTACCGACTTACTGCGCGTGATTGTTGTGAAATCCGAGAAACGAACTTTCAATGTCACAGTTCGCGTAGTCACATTACCTGCACGCAAGCGCCGAGCAACTTTATCGCTCAAGTTCAACAGTTCAGTATGAATAATTTCAGGATCATCAACATCACTCATGAATGTGTTTTCAGCACTGATACTGCGATCATGCTGTTCAGGTGTCACAGTTCGTGGATCGCGACCCCACGACAATTCAAAAAGATGCTTGCCCTGCGCTTCACCCACAACACGGGCCAAAGTGGGGACCGGCATGCTCGCGATATCGCCCACAGTCTTTAAACCCAACCGCCCAAGTTGCTCTGCAGTTTTCTCGCCTACTCCCCACAATGCCGAAATGGGAAGTGGGTGCAAGAAATCAATAACCCCATCCGTGGGCACAACATGAAGGCCATTGGGTTTTGCAAAATTAGTTGCCAATTTGGCCACGAACATCGTTGGTGCAACGCCGACAGAACATGTGATGCCCTGCTCGTCAAAAACTCGAGCCCGAATTAAATCACCAATTTCTGAAGGAGACCCCATCAGCTTGATTGCCCCAGATACATCAAGGAATGCTTCGTCGACAGAAAGTGGCTGCACTAATGGTGTGATGGATTCAAAAATTGTCATGACATTTTCAGATACTTCTGCATACAGATCATGGTGCGGTTCCACAATGACCGCTTGGGGCGCTAGCCGCATAGCTCGAGACATTGGCATCGCCGAGTGAACACCGAGCTTGCGAGCTGGATAAGTTGCTGACAACACAACTCCGCGGCTGCCGGCATGGCCCACAATGACTTGTTTACCGTTCAGGTCCGGGTTGTTACGCACTTCAACGGATGCAAAAAACGCATCCATATCTATATGCAAAATATTGCATCCGGCATCATTTCCTCGGGATGCATGGGAACCATCGCTATGTCCAAGTTGCGATCGGCTCATAAGTTCATCTTCCCATTCATTAGTTATTACCCGGCTTATCTGGCGGCATTTACGGCGCCATCACTGAAGATGACCGCATACCTCGCACCATGTCACTCCCGGCTGGGCGCACGTCCGCAAACGGCGACTGCCTAAATCCGCTGGCGTGTTCCCACATTTGGGTTGGCTGCACCGAGTCGTCAACTGGCGCGCTACGGCGATCAGCGTTCACAAAATCATTCACTGCATCAACTCCGCCAGCCTTCCACTGTGTGTACACATCAGATAAAGCCCAACACCCATCAGCTAGAACTGAAACACCGCGCGGCCCAGTACGACGCACAGTGCCACTAACAAGTAGCAGCCACGAATGAAACAGCGTCGAAGCAAACTGATCCTGTGCTTCTTCAAAGAATGTGGCATCTACCGGCCCAGTGGCATCATCCAACGTAATGAATGCCACTCGCCTACCTGATCGAATCGGCGGCGTCTGAGTAGCAACTTTCACACCCGCAACAAATACTCGCCCATTGGATCGCGCATCCAGCAGTCGATTGGACGAAACAACTCCCAGTTCGCGCAACATGTCGCCATAAAAACTCATCACGTGCGCACTGACATCGATTCCTAAAATCTCTACCTCGTGTCGCACACATTCCGCCATCGTCATTGGCGGCAAACCTGTTGGCTCCGGTTGCCATTCATCAAAATCAGCATTCAACATGATTTGCTGAGAGCTCGCTGCACGTCGAGAATTTTTGAGTCGCAAATTAGTCGATAACTCCGATAAGTGAAATAGCAGGTCACGTCGAATCGCTTTGCTGTCGTACATGCGGTCAAACCCGCCAGCTAAGACAATCCGTTCAATAATCGGTCGAGACACTTGACTACGGGAAACAAAGTCGGCAAGTGAACGATACGGCTGACCTGCCATAGCGCTGGCAACTTCGTCGCCGCTGATTCCTTTAACTTCAGCCAAAGGAATGCGAATCCCACGGCTTGTCATGTCAGCCACACCATCTATTCGTTCGACTGCATACACATCACTAGATACGTTGACGTCTAAACCCAAAATTTCAATGCCACATGCTCGAGCATCATCAACAATCAACCGTTTGGGGTACATTCCCGGGTCATGCGTTAAGACGCCAGCCAAGAAAGCAGCTGGGTAGTGCGCCTTAAACCACGCTGATTGATATGTGGGCAAGGCAAATGCGGCGGCATGCGCTTTACAGAAACCAAACGAGGCAAATGCCCGCAACACATCCCACGCTTCTTCAATCACTAGAAGTTCATAGTGACGTTTACCCGCCAACTGGTAAAACCAGTGACGGATCTCATCGAGTTGATTGCGGTCACCCATTCGCCGACGTATCAAATCGGCATATTCCAATGTGCACCCAGTCAGGACCGAAATCATGCGCATCACTTGTTCGTGGAAAACCACAACACCACACGTTTCAGCCAACACGGGTTCCAAATCAGGATGTATGTAATCGGCTGCACCCCAACCTTGCCGAGCTTTCAAAAACGGCGTGATCATGTCACTCTTCACTGGACCCGGGCGGAACAACGAAATATCTGTAATTAAGTCGCCAAACGTCTCGGGCGCAAACTTGCCAATAAGTTCCCGTTGCCCAGGTGACTCAATCTGAAAGCAACCCAGCGTGCGCGTACTCTGAATCAATTCAAAAGTTGCTGGGTCGTCCTGCGGAACTGCTTCAAGATCAATACGACCAGTGGCATCGACACCTACCGCAGCAGCACCTTCAATACGCGCAACTTCATCAATGGCGTACGCCAAGGCAGACTGCATACGCACACCCAGGACATCCAGCTTGAGCAAACCCATGTGTTCAACATCGTCTTTATCAAATTGCGACATTGAATATCCTTGAGCACTGGGCTGCACAGGTGTGCGGGCAAGCAACGTAGCGTCAGAAAGCACCACACCACATGGATGAAGGGCCATGTTGCGTGGCAACCCATCTAAACCTTCAACTAGTTCCAAGAATTGATTCAGTTGACCGTTCGCCGCCAACTTGCCAATGCCACTACGGCGTAGTTCAGGAAGCTCTGCCAGCGCGCTTCGCACATGTCGAGCGCGAATATGCGGAAATGATTTTGCAAAAACTCCCACCTCGCTTCGTGGCATACCGAGCGCTGCACCAACGTCACGAATGGCATGTCGCACCCGATAGGTCTCACGCATTGATACACACGTTGTTCGTTCGTCACCAAATTTGGCAAAAATCGCGTCATAGATTTCAGGTCGGCGTGCTGACTCCACATCAATATCAATATCTGGCAGACCAGGTCGCAGCGTGGAAACAAAACGTTCCATCAGCAAGTTATGCCTGATGGGATCAACTCCCGAGATTCCCAGTAGATAGTTGAGAAAACTTCCAGCACCTGAGCCGCGGGCTGCCACCCGAATACCCATTCCTCGGATCATGTCGACAACTTCTGCAACAGTTAGCAGGTAGCCCGCAAACCCCATACTTCGAATCACATTCAATTCAGATTCAAAGCGCTCATGGATTTCACGAACCGGTTCAGACGAATCCGATACATAGCGATCAAGATTTACTGCACACCGTTCACGCAAAACAACATCCGCTGAACGGCGTTCATCAGGCAGCATCACTGCAAGTTCTGGAACATAGACCGAATTCATACCCAGATCACGACCTGAATCAATGACACATTGTTCGCCAACTGCTCGAGTTGTATTCAGTAACACTTTGCCGACATCTCGTGGGTCTCCCACCATGCAAGAAATGCGTTGAGCCACCCGATGCATGTGTTCGCTTGATGCTAGGAATGCCTGGTCAGTTGACCCGCCACGATTTCGCGCATTGAGTGCCACCTGTAAACGTGATGCGTCTAATACGTCTGCAATTTTTGATTGTCGTGGTTCAACGTAACGCGCCATATTTGTCAGAACTGCTGGTGTTTTGTGTGCAATAGCCCACTGCAACATCCGTGCCGCAAAAGTGTCTGACAGGTTCATTCC
>CANGDT010000060.1 GCA_947452755.1 Actinomycetota bacterium | reverse complement strand
CCGTCTGACGTTGTGAGAACGCCGCGACCTTGTGCACCTGAAAACTCTTCCCCGGCGAAGCCATCCGCCTGTAAAGCAGCGAGATGGTTGAGACAGTCTTGGTACTCCACATCATCATGTGCTTTGCGTAAAACGCCCGTGCGGCGAAACTCACCCGGTGTCGCGACCTCAATTCGATCCATCTCGTCAAGTGTGTGCTGATACAAGTCACGAGCACGGTCGTGTCCAAGTTGAGCAATTGCATCATGATGAAAGGTTGCAATTCCTGCCAGCATGAAGCCGCCATTTCGTCCAGCTGCTCCGGCTGCAATGCGATCAGCGTCGATACCGACAACACTCATACCGCGCGCGAGAGCCTCGTTAATAGCGGTAAGCCCTGACCCACCGAGCCCAACGACGCACACGTCCGCAGTAATGTCGCCCTCAAGTGTGGAAAGTTCAGGACGAACAACATCAAGATCCCAGGCGACAGCCATTACTACTCCAACGTCGTGGTGGCGATTAGGAAAATCCACCTTCACGTATCAGCATAGGAGAGTGAGTGAGAACGAAACCAGCCCAGCGCAAGAAGTTGTTGAGCAAAGTGATGAACAACGCATTGCTATGCAAAAAGCGGCTATGCGTGCTGCACTGGACAACATAGACCTCACACCCGAGCAAACATCGGACGACATTGCGCCTAAGTCTCCCGACCGCGATTACCTTGCAGATGTTCCGCCACACCATGGTGGCCACTAGTCAGCAGTCACAAGTTATTCACCGCGCACTGTGACAGTGAACGTTACATCCTGCGGTTGTGAGGCAACGTCTTGAGCTTGTTCTGTTGTGACTGCAAGCAGCAAGAAATCATTTCCCGAATTAGGAACACTAAATATTCCAGACGACGATTGGGTTGGTGCGCTCAGAACACGGGCGTCTGCTGCTACCAGAAGTGCTGAATCTGATCGGTGCGCATACACATCAATGTGAATTCCAGGTTGGATGAATTCAATGCCGCCGCTCCAAGGAATTTGCACTGCGACAAAATTTGACCCAAGTCCAGCAAGCGATACGGAATTGACTAAATCATTTCGTCCGATGAACTGGTGTGTCACAAGTGCGTGCGATGTGAGTTGCCCAATCGCAGGAGAGGTATCGGTGAGCACTTCGGGCCAGATGTGTGATGTAGGTACTTGAGTCGTTGCGACATCTTGCTCAGTGATACGAGTACCAGCGGCAACAGTATGTCGCGCAATAACCACCGTAGAAACGTCATGAGGGACTGGGCGAATGAGATTGAGTGTCAGGAGAACTGCCAGTCCAGCGCAGCCAGCTGAAAGTTCGCGTCGGTAGCGAAGGATGTGGGCCAATAGACGTCTTTTCACTCAACAACGGTAGGCAAATGTGTGAAATGGATGCGCGGGCTTTCCACAGGTACGATATGCGAAGGCTTGATGGAAGATTTCTTAAGGGACAAAATGCCGACTTATCAATACGTGTGCTCCTCGTGTGAGTCACCACTCGAAGTAGTTCAGTCATTCAGTGAGGATGCCCTCACGACATGTCCAGCCTGCGGCGAAAAAGCACTGAAGAAGGTCTATGGATCTGTCGGTGTGGTTTTCAAGGGTTCGGGTTTCTATCGCAACGACTCCCGCGGTGCTTCATCAAGCACTACACCAGCAGCATCAACGGCAACAGAGTCCAGTTCAACGCCAGCTCCAGCAGCTGCACCAGCACCTGCAGCACCGTCCACACCCAGCGCACCATAGTTTCATGTCGAAAAATGCGTGGCTCGTTGCCGCCGGCGCAGCGATAGGTTCAAGCCTGAGATACGGCATTGCGCAGGCTTTACCTACCGCACATGCAAGCGATTTTCCCATGTCGACGCTTTTCGTAAATATTTTTGGCGCATTACTTATTGGACTGGCAGCTGGAATGCCACAGATTATGACTCATGACGCTCGACGGTATTTCCTGGTCACGGGCGTGCTCGGTGGGTTCACAACTTTTAGTGCGCTCGCCGTGCAAACGTTAAATCTAAATTCGGTCGCGCAATCAATTGCTTACCTTGGTGCGACATTTGTTATTGGTGTACTCGCAACACATCTCGGGCATCGGATGGTCACCAAATGACAGCCGTACTGTTTGTTCTAGCAGCCGCACTTGGCGGAGTTGGCCGCTACGTTGTCGAAAATCGTCTGCCACCATCAGGTTCGAAGGCTTTTCCTATTGCCACATTGATTGTGAACGTGACAGGGTCATTTCTTCTCGGCTTGGTGATGAGCGCGCCGCACAACGTGCAACTTATTGCTGGTACTGCTTTCTGTGGTGCGCTGACGACATTCAGCGGTGTGAGCCTTCAGTTACATCGACGTATTCAGGCGCAAGACATTTCGGCAGCCCTGAAATATCTCGCATTGTTAGTAGTGCTCGGTATGAGCGCTGCGTGGGTTGGTATTCAACTCAGCAGTCGTTTATTTGGCTAAATCCAATAAACCGATGAAGGTGTAACGACGACGTCTAGCGCAGAGTCGTGTGCTTCATGCGGAACGGTGTCATCTAGTTCGTCGTCAAACACAATGCCAACGCGAATAGGCCCACCTGCATTCATTCTGGGAAGTGAATTCAACACACGGTCGTAATAGCCCGCACCTCGTCCGAGCCGTGTTCCATCACGACCCATGCGCAAACCAGGAATGATTAGTGCGGAAAAATTCGCTAGGTCGACATCTTCGGGTTCAGGTTCGAAAATTCCAAAAGCATTGAGGGTCATGTCGTCGTTATCGCGGCCCCACAGCAAGCGGCGATCAGGCTGCATGACCGGTACAAAGACTTCAATGCGGAGAGCACCTAAGTGTGCGCGTAATTCTGCAGTGCCAGGCTCATCGCCCATTGACACGTAACAGGTCGCTGGTCCAAAACCAATGATCTGCGACCAGTCGTGAGCAGAAAGTGCCAACTCGGCATCTCGTCGGTTCTCAGAATTCATGGCCCGTCTTCCGGCGATACTTGCCGAACGTGCCTGATCCTTATCTGCGAAAGTCATAACAGCACTTTAGGTTGTTGCCCTGCACCCATGCATAGTCCCTGTGCCCTAAAGTCAAGGTATGGGACAATTCGGCAAAGTCACTAAAGCAGTTATTCCAGCTGCGGGACTAGGCACACGGTTCTTGCCTGCGACAAAGGCAACGCCAAAAGAAATGCTGCCCGTTGTCGACAAGCCTGCAATTCAGTACGTAGTTGAAGAGGCCGTAGCTGCAAACATTCACGATATTTTGCTGATTACAAGCCGCAACAAGGGGTCACTCGAAGATCATTTTGATCGCGGTCCGGAACTTGAACAACGCCTTGCCGATCGGGGCGAAACCCAAAAACTAGCCACTGTGTCAGACCTCGTTGACCTCGCTAATTTTCACTACGTGCGCCAACATGAACCAAAAGGTTTGGGCCACGCAGTTTTGACTGCCCGCTCGCACGTGGGCGATGCGCCGTTCATTGTGATGCTTGGCGATGACTTGATAGATGAAGCAACGCCGGTGCTCGGAGAAATGCTGAACGTGCAAGAAGAGTTTGGTGGCAGCGTGCTGCTATTGATGGAAGTTCCAGATGACAGCATTCATCTGTACGGATGCGCTGCAGTCGAGCCGACGCATAATCCGCACGTCGTGCGTGTTACTGGCTTGATTGAAAAACCTGAACCAGGCACGGCGCCAAGCAACTACGCAGTCATTGGGCGTTATGTGTTGTCTCCCGAAATCTTCAATGTATTACAGGGTCAAGAGCCAGGACGTGGTGGCGAAATCCAACTTACGGATGCACTCGCAACTTTGGTCGATCGGCCAGCCGAACATGGCGGCGGCGTTCATGCAGTCATATTCAAAGGTAAGCGGTATGACACAGGTGACAAGCTTTCATATATCAAGAGTGTCCTCGAGCTAGCGCTACAACGAGATGATTTGGGTCCCGCGTTGAAGTCGTGGCTACGCACCTTGCCGTTGGAGGATAGTTAATGCGTGCCGTTGGCGAACACATGGACATCATTCTTGATTCCGTTGCACCACTTGAACCCCTTGAAGTTGGATTACTTGGTTCCGTAGGCTGTGTGTTAGCTCAAGATGTCACGACCTCAGATGAAGATGGCGTACACATGCTGCTCTCACGCGGCACTGCAATTGCACCGCGACACATCGCATTACTTGCCGCCGCCGGGTTAGGTCGCGTACTCGTACATCCCCGACCTCGCGTAGTAGTCATGACAATCGGTAGCGATTTGGCAAATCCAGGTACGAATCCTGAACTG
>CANGDT010000059.1 GCA_947452755.1 Actinomycetota bacterium | reverse complement strand
GCAAGCACTCTGTCGATGTGACGATTAATTCTGTCACTTTCGAAGAAGCACCTGAACCGCGCTTTGTAGTCGTACAGGCCTTAGCCAAAGGTGAACGTGCTGAATTGGCTGTAGAAATGTTGACCGAAGTTGGTGCTGACGTCATCGTTCCTTGGAAAGCGGAGCACTCCATTGCCAAGTGGGATTCCGTTGACAAAGGCTTAGAAAAATGGCGACGCACAGCTCGCGAATCATCAAAGCAGGCTCGTCGCGCGTGGATACCTGAAGTCACTGAAATGCACACAACTGCACAAGTGTGTGAGCTGATGAAGTCAGCGCAAAGCATTTTCGTACTCCACGAGAGCGCAGTCCAAGCGCTAGCAGCAAGCGCCATTCGCGATCAAGGAACGATTGTGATTGTTGTTGGTCCAGAAGGCGGCATTTCGGATGCAGAACTTACCCAGTTCACCGAGGCTGGCGCACGCGTCGTGCACATGGGTGCCAGTGTCATGCGCACGTCCACGGCAGGTGCGATTGCCGTAGGCGGTTTACTTATGCGAAGCCAGCGTTGGTCGTAGGTGAATGAAAAATGATGAATCTTGGAGACACTATGAATGATTGTCTTTTTTGCAAGATTGCTAGTGGGCAGATTCCGGCAGACATTGTTGCTGAAAACGAGATTGCCGTGGCATTCCGCGACATTTCTCCAGAAGCTCCCTCACATGTGTTGGTCATTCCTCGCGAGCATCACGACAATGTCGCAGACCTGGCGCTTGCTAACCCACTGCTGGCTGGCCAGTTACTTGCGCTCGCTGCAGAAGTTATCCAGACCGAAAAATTGACCAATGGCTACCGAATTGTCACCAATACCGGTGTTGATGGCGGACAATCCGTGAATCACCTGCACTTTCACGTGCTGGGTGGTCGCGGACTGACCTGGCCACCGGGCTAACGCAACCGAATAGGATTACAGCAATGACCGCATCACCGGCCCCGGCACATTCCGTAATTGTTGTGCCCACTTCCACGCCAATGGTGTCGATGATTGGCCCACGCGATGAACTCGTTCGAGTCGTTGAAAAAGCATTCCCTGATGTTGTGCTGATGACTCGTGGCAACGAAATTACCCTCGATGGTCCATTGGAAAGTGTGCGCCTGATTGAGACGCTCTTTGAAGAGATGATTGTCATGTTGCGCACAGGTCAAGGACTGACACCTGAGGCCATTGAACGATCAATTGGAATGCTGCGTTCGAATGTAAAGCCAGCAGATGTCTTAAGTGCCAATATTTTGTCGAATCGAGGCAAAGCGATTCGCGCAAAAACGCTGAACCAAAAACGTTACGTTGATGCCATTGACTCACACACCGTTGTTTTCGGCATTGGTCCGGCTGGTACGGGTAAGACCTACCTTGCGGTAGCAAAGGCAGTGCAGGCGTTGCAGAGCAAGCAGGTATCGCGGATTATCTTGACTCGCCCTGCAGTGGAAGCCGGCGAGCGCCTTGGTTTCTTGCCTGGAACGCTCAGCGAGAAGATTGATCCATACTTACGTCCGCTTTACGACGCGCTTCACGACATGATCGACCCGGATTCGATTCCTCGTTTGATGACAAGCGGCACTATTGAAGTGGCGCCGCTTGCGTACATGCGTGGTCGCACATTGAACGATGCCTACATTATTTTGGACGAGGCGCAGAACACTTCCGCCGAACAAATGAAAATGTTTTTGACGCGACTTGGCTTCGGCTCAACGATGGTGATCACAGGTGACGTCACCCAGGTGGACTTACCTTCCGGTACAGCCAGTGGACTGCGGGTTGTGCGCGACATCCTTGCCGATATCGATGATGTGGCATTCTGCGAATTGACGTCAACAGACGTTGTACGACACAAACTTGTTGGACAGATTGTTGATGCCTACGGACGATATGACGAAGCGCACCAGAGGACAAATAACAATGGCCGTTGATGTTGCAAACGAATCTGATTTCGAAGTTAGTGAAAGTGAAATTATTGAGCAGGCAGCTTTCTTGTTGCGCAAACTTCACATCAATCCGGCCTCTGAACTCTCAGTGATGTTGGTCAGTGAAGATGCGATGGAAGCACTACACATTCAGTACATGGACGAACCTGGCCCGACGGACGTGCTGAGTTTCCCAATGGATGAATTACGCGAAGGTACTGCTGATGAACCTAGCGAAGGAATCCTCGGCGACATTGTGTTGTGCCCATCGGTTGCCCAGAAGCAAGCAGAAACTGCGGGACATTCACTTGATGCTGAGCTCCGATTGCTGCTGACTCATGGCGTGCTTCATCTACTAGGACATGACCATGCTGAACCTGAAGAGCATGCGTTGATGTTCGGAATGCAGGCGCAGTTACTTGCGGAATGGGAAGGCGAACGTTCGTCCCGAGGTTTGTCATGAGTGGCGCAACGCCTTTCTTCGTGTCTGCAGCAATCCTGGTTATTGGTGCTGGCGTGTTGGTGGCTGCAGAAACCGCGCTTGCTCGAGTGAGCAAAGTAACGGTCGAAGCATTAGCAAAAGATGGAAACAAGCGAGCGGTACGTTTGGCGCGGATGATTGATGATCGCGCCCGCTACGTCAATACTTTGCTTTTCGTGCACGTGACCCTATCGACTATCGCCATAGTCCTAGTGACAGCAGGAATGTTAGATGTAGGTCCAGATGGCGCCGCATCGATTGTGATTGCAGCATTTGTGATGGTCATCGTTGGCTACGTTGTGCTCGGTGTTGCTCCAGAAACATTAGGTCGACAGCGCACAGACTCAATTGCACTTGCAACTGCGCGCATCACTGAACTTCTCACACTTTTTCTCGGCCCATTAAGTCGACTTTTTATCCTGATTGGAAACGCGGTAACACCAGGCAAGGGATATCGCGAAGGTCCGTTTGCTACGCAAGCTGAATTGCGTGAACTTGTCGACATCGCTGGTGCTGATTCAGTAATCGAAGACGATGAACGACAGATGATCCATTCGGTATTTGAACTCGGTGACACTATCGCCCGCGAGGTGATGGTTCCTCGTACCGAAATGGTGTGGATTGAACGCAACAAGTCGTTGCGTCAGGCGATGTCGCTGAGTTTGCGTTCGGGATATTCACGTATTCCAGTTGTAGGCGAGAGCATTGATGACATCGTCGGTGTGGTGTACATCAAAGATGTGGCACGGCGTAATTTCGAACACCATGATGCTGAAACGACAGAGCAGGTCGAATCACTTATGCGTCCGGCATTCATGGTCCCTGACAGCCGTCCCGTCGACGAGTTGCTGCGTGACATGCAAAGTGCTCGCACGCACCTGGCCGTACTTGTAGATGAATACGGTGGCACGGCAGGCCTGGTGACAATTGAAGATGTTCTCGAAGAAATTGTCGGAGACATTTCTGATGAATATGACTTGGCGGCGCCAGAGATTGAAGAATTAGCCGGCGGCGAATTCCGAGTTAGTTCACGTTTACATGTTGATGATTTCGCGAAATTGATTGGTGAACTTATTGAAGACGAGGGCGTTGACACTGTTGGCGGCTTGTTGGCAAAGCGTTTGGGAATTGTTCCAATCCCTGGTGCGAGCGTCACTATTGGTTCATGGGTACTCACAGCCGAGTCGGCTGCTGGACGCCGTAATCGAATTGGCACAGTGTTAGCTGCTCGGGATAGTTTCGTTGATACCGACAGCGAGGAAAGCGATGACTGAATTTTCTGAAGAAGACGCAAAACTTGTAACGCTGGCAAAGGCGGCGCGGGGTCGTATCCAAGCAGTCGAAGGCGCAGCATTACGGGACACAACGGGTCGTACTTACGCAAGCGCAAATGTTGATTTTCCAACGTTAAAGCTCAGTGCGGTGCACATTGTGGTCGCTCAGGCATTCGCTTCAGGTGCAACAGGAATTGAAGCCGTCGTTGTATGTGCGGATTCATCACATGGGCGCGAGGAAGAGGCCGCACTGGTGTGGAGCATGCCGTCGTCAACCGGTCCGGTGTATTTTGTTTCGCCTGCTGGTGAACTCATTGAAACATTTATCGCGTGACGTTTTGGCCGACCCGTTCGCTACGGAAGACAATCTTGGGTATCGTCGAATCACAAGCACCACGTAATTTTCTCAAGGAGTATGCCCATGCGTAGCGGATTTGCCTGCATTGTTGGGCGACCTAACGTTGGCAAGTCCACGTTGACAAATGCCCTTGTGGGTCAAAAAGTTGCAATCACGTCCGATCGTCCGCAAACAACCCGCCATACGATTCGTGGCATTGTTCACCGCGCCGAAGGACAGCTAATTCTCGTTGACACCCCTGGTGTTCACCGTCCTCGTACTCTGCTTGGTGAACGACTTAATGCACTCGTGTCTGACACATGGTCGGAAGTCGATGTCATCGTGATGTGTTTTCCGGCGAATGAAAAAATTGGTCCCGGCGATCGTTTCATTGCTGAACAGCTTGCTGCCGTTCCACGTGCTCGCAAGGTGGCTGTAGTCACCAAGACGGACACCATGGACAAGCAGTCAATCGGTGAGCAGTTGATGGCTGTTCACCAGCTTGGAATTGAACTTGGAATTGACTGGACTGAAATT
>CANGDT010000058.1 GCA_947452755.1 Actinomycetota bacterium | reverse complement strand
TTCCTTCACACGTTCGTCAGTGACCACAATTGCAAGGCCTGGTACAAGGAATGACGTCTGACGGGCGCGGGCATGAATTTCCGAAAGATCGAATGCGGCATCTGCGGTAAAGATTTGTTGGTCCGCCTGGAACCGAACACGAGTACCCGAACCCTTTTTGGCGGCCTTGCCAACCTTCTTCAATCCACCTTGCTTAGTGAACGCGTCAGAGTCCTTAGCGCCTGCAAAAACACCAGGCACACCTCGGCGAAATGACATCGCATAGGTGCTTCCCGTTCGATCAACTTCCACATCCAAACGACTGGATAGCGCGTTAACAACTGATGCGCCTACACCGTGCAACCCGCCAGATGCTGTGTAGGAACCTCCACCAAACTTGCCACCAGCGTGCAGTTTGGTCATAACAACCTCAACACCAGTGAGTTTCGTCTTAGGTTCAACGTCAACAGGAATTCCACGACCGTTATCGCGAACTTCGGCACTGGAATCACTGTGCAATACGACTTCGATGCGATTGCAGAATCCACCTAAAGCTTCATCAACCGAGTTATCAATGATTTCCCATAGGCAATGCATGAGTCCGCGCGAATCAGTGGAACCGATGTACATGCCGGGACGTTTACGAACCGCGTCAAGCCCCTCAAGGACGGATAAGTCGGATGCGTTGTAACCGTCCGTGTCACCAGTCTTCGCTGATGCACGCTTCTTGGGAGGGGTCGCTTTTGTGGCCATTACTTCACCAGATTATTGATTCCATTGACAATTTGAGGTTTCCCACGCCGCAAAACGGGTACTAATGCCACATGCAGGCGCTCAGGGAACCTACGACTTATTCGCTAGCAGTGAACTCGAGCAATCTAAGCGTGTCACTGTCAGCGTGTTCTGGCAGACTTGCAGAATAATGAATCAACACCGCATGGTCCGCCATTCGGTTGGCACACACAGTTTTAGATCAGACACGAAAGAAGGCGCCAAGTGACTACAACAATTACACGAGTCCCCCTGACTGTTTCAGACCGTTGTGATCGATGTGGCGCTCAAGCATTCGTACGTGTTTATCTTGATGGTGGTAGCGCATTACAGTTCTGTGGGCATCACTTCCGTGAGCATGAAGTTCGTCTTCGTAGCGTGGCTGTTGACGTGCAAGAAGAGCTTGAAAATCTTGACGATTAGTTAATAGAAATTATAAGAACGGCTCCCACAAAATATTGTGGGAGCCGTTCTTATGTGCTTATGGAAAACTACGACTTGCTTGGTGTTGGCGAGGCCGAGACAACAGGCTTTATAACCTTCACCACAGCCTTTCCTCCATCAAGGGGAACCAATTCCACCCATGTATTGCCGATTGGGATTGACACTGGTGCGCCCATCAAATCCGTCAACGCCATTTGTGACCTGTCCGTTGTCTTGGACCATTTGATCGGAATTGAAAGACCATTGCTCAATAGGTAGCCAGTTCCGGTGCCAGTCAAAATTGTTCGCGGTACGAAGTGACCGGCTGGGTCGTTGTAGCCGGCGTCACCAGTCTTGACTCGAATGATCACGATATTCTTGGCATGGATCTGAGTTCCATCGGCAGCCGTATGGACACGTCCTTGGTCCTTGCGCAACCACGTTCCGGTTGGTGCGTCCCACGTCCAGTTGGAATATTCAAAATTGCTGAAAGTTAACGCAACACTTGGTGTCTTTAGCGCTGTGGCTGGCATGGTGATGTCGGTCCATGCTGTGGCGCCATTCTGTGCCAACTGTGCAGGATTCACAAAGAACCCGTCGCTTGAGGAAGTTTTGTTGCCCTTGACAATCAACTTGTCTGGATACAGAAACAAGTTGTGTGGCATGGAGTGATAGCGCGTTCGGTGCATGCCTGGCGCACCCTCACTGTAAATCTTCGTGTTGCTTGTGATGGTCTTTTTGATGAAGCGAATTGTGGGTCGCGCGCCACCCGAGAACACAAATAGGTCAGCCATTGGCGCTGCGATTGCCGCATCTACGTGACGCACACTGCGGACAGGTCCGAGTTCCTTAGGAAGCTGGGACTGCCAAACAGTTGCAAAGCGAGTGATACCGCCTTCAACGAGTTCTTCAAAAACCATGTCTGCCATGTCAAGGCCGTATTGCGGTCGCACCGACGGATCGTTTTCGACCTTCACAACCATGATTGGATTTGCGCGCACATCACGGGGTGCCTTTTCGCCAGTGAGAGACCACGTATAGATCGCTGGTGGGGTTGGTGTCGGGCTGGCTGTCGTTGGCGCTGTTGTCGGGCTGGCGCTGTTGCTACCGCAGGCCGTTAAAAATAGAGACAGACCAATACCAACGAGGATGAAAGGCTTGAAGGACTTCATGACACCACCTGGGAAGAGTTTTTTGATACGCCTCTACCCTGCCCGAATTTCAGCCGAACAGTGCCATTCGACACACCACAAAGTGCAACGTGGATTAATCGAGGTAGTCGCGCAATACCTGTGATCGAGATGGATGGCGAAGTTTCGACATCGTCTTGCTTTCGATCTGACGAATACGTTCACGAGTGACGCCATAAACCTTGCCGATTTCGTCTAACGTCTTTGGCTGACCGTCGGTAAGTCCGAAACGCATCTTGACAACGCCAGATTCACGTTCAGACAGTGTGTCTAGGACCGAATCAAGTTGCTCTTGGAGCAGAGTAAACGACACTGCGTCGGCTGGAACGATTGCTTCCGAGTCTTCAATCAAGTCACCGAATTCGCTGTCGCCCTCTTCACCAAGTGGCGTGTGCAACGAAATTGGTTCACGACCGTACTTCTGAACTTCGACAACCTTTTCAGGGGTCATGTCGAGTTCGCGTGCCAATTCTTCTGGTGTCGGTTCGCGGCCAAGGTCCTGGAGCATCTGGCGTTGTACACGTGCCAGCTTGTTGATGACTTCAACCATGTGAACAGGAATACGAATAGTTCTTGCCTGGTCAGCCATTGCGCGAGTGATTGCCTGACGGATCCACCACGTTGCGTATGTCGAGAACTTATAGCCCTTTGTGTAGTCGAACTTTTCAACTGCACGAATCAGGCCAAGGTTGCCTTCCTGAATCAAGTCCAGGAACAACATGCCACGACCGGTGTAACGCTTTGCCAAGGACACTACGAGGCGAAGGTTTGCTTCAAGAAGGTGGTTTTTGTCGCGCTCGCCGTATGCACGCGCGAGGTACAAACAATCGTCACATGCAACGCGCTTACGGCTTGCACCTTCCACTTTCCAGTCAGCGAACTGGCGCACTTCAAACCCACAGTAATAACACTTGACCTTCTTACCTTCGGCCACAGTATTCAAACCAAGATCAATCAATTCACCGGCGTAGAGACCCGCTTCAATTGATTTGGCGAGTGTTACTTCAAGTTCAGCATCCAGAAGCGGGACCTTACCGATTTGCTTCAGGTAGTCCTTAACAGGATCGGCAGTAGCACCCGCAGTAATAACCTGCTGCACAGGTTCATCGGACTCATCGTTGTCCGAGATGACCAAAGCATCGGCTTCAACGGCTGGCTTTGGTGCCTCTTCTTCGGCAAGTTCATTCAGGTCTTCAACAAGTTGGGTTTCAAGGTCAACTTCAAGAACTGCTGCTGCTGCCAAATCAACTTCGTCGAGTTCAACAACATCGTCAAGATCTACGGCTTCAACAACTTCAATGTCATCGTCACCAATCTCGCCGGCTACGACAGACTTCAGTGATTTCTTGGTCGACTTTTCTACAACAGACTTTGCATCCTTCGCGGTTGCTTTCTTTGGAGCTTCCGCTTTCTTTGCTGCAACCTTCGCTGGTGCCTTGGCTACGACCTTCTTGGCTACGACTGCTTTCTTGGCAGGAGCCGCCTTCTTAGCTGGTGCTTTGGCTACGACCTTTTTGGCTACGACTGCTTTCTTGGCAGGTGCCGCTTTCTTCGCCGGTGCCTTCACGGCAACTTTCTTTGCTGGTGCCTTAGCGGCGGCCTTCTTGGCTACGACTGCTTTCTTTGCAGGTGCAGCTTTCTTTGCTGGAGCGCTTTTCGTACTGGCGACAGTCTTCTTGGCTACCACGCGGGCCTCTTTCCACTAACTGGGGCAATAACAAGGGCCCGTGTCAAGCAAGAAGCTCGAACCGGGCAACACCTAGGGTGCCCTCCAAGTCTACATACTCTCGGTGACACCGCTTAACCAGCCCAACATAAGCGCCTTCGAATCTATTCCTAGACAGCAACTCAATAGGTAACCAAGACGCTGTGGGCCGATTGAACTGTGATCCGCAAAACGCTGGTTTGATGCAAGTTTGGGCCGCCTACGTCAAAGGTTCCTATTCCAGCGATGGTGAACTGTGCCTGCCAATCGGACGTCACAGTTATCGAGTACGTCCCAGGATTGCTGTAGATGTGCGTGACATCGCGGGCGGGATACGGTCGACCTGGTTGCCCATGCCATTCAGCGGTGCCATCTCCCCATGACCACAGCCAACTCGCCTGGGCCTTCACCTGCACCAAATGCCCTGCCAGCATCATCTTCGGCGGCTGGAAGGACACAGGCTGTCGGGTCCAGGCGATCACTGGAATAGTCGACAGCGTCGATGTGGGCGGATTTGTTCCCGGACGCAACCGAGGCAAGAAACGACGCTCTTGGTTGCGCACGTCACGTATGACATCTCGACGAGTGGCGGGTTTCCCACTACCCCAGCACACAGATCCAATCGTGTTAACTGCATCGAATGTGACACCGAACCCGACCCGGTACCTGATCTCGCCAACTGGGCACGTCACAACGGCATGCGCACACAAATCAGATGAATCCTGTGCACAATAAATCGCGTACGTCCACACACATTCGTCACATTGAGCCACTGCATATTTTT
>CANGDT010000057.1 GCA_947452755.1 Actinomycetota bacterium | reverse complement strand
GTGGCCAGGGACGGGATCGAACCGTCGACCTTCCGATTTTCAGTCGGACGCTCGTACCAACTGAGCTACCTGGCCAAACAAAACCGGCAACCGCTATGAAGTCGTTTGCCGATCCTGTATGCGACCCCGACGGGACTCGAACCCGCGACCTTCGCCGTGACAGGGCGACGCGCTAACCAACTGCGCTACGGGGCCTTTGATCTTTGACAATTGTGTCAGAGATCTTAGGCCCGTTGAACCTCGCATAAAAGTTCAACGTGCGTACCCCCAACGGGATTCGAACCCGTGTTACCGCCGTGAAAGGGCAGCGTCCTAGGCCACTAGACGATGGGGGCCCATACCTTGTGAAAGGCATGAATTCGAATCTTACGCGATTGGGGTTATTGGCGCAAAGTCGCTTGTTTTGTTTGTGGGCTTGGGGGCGTTATTGCTGTGTTTGTTGGTTTGGGGTTTCGCCTGAGAGTGCTTCGTAGAGTCCGCGTACTTCGAGTGTGCGGTAGCGGCGGTGTCCGCCGAGTGTGCGGATTGGTGCGAGTTTGCCGCTTTCTGCCCAGCGGGTGACTGTTTTTGGGTCGACGCGGAATAGGGCGGCTACTTCTGCGGGGGTCATGAGGCTGTCGTGTGTGGTGTCGTTCATGTGGACCTTCTTTGCTTTGTGTTTGTCCAGTTTCCACATAGTTGGGTGTTTTGGCGTTGGGATTCGGACATCCTGCGCATTTCTTGACTAAAAAGTGGCAATTGGGGTGGTTCTGCCCCCGTCAGGCGTGGTTGTGTTTACCTCGGCTACACTGTTGTCACCGTTGTCGTCTACGGATTTATACGGTTTTCTCACAGGTTTCTCAGGTAAAAAGGGGGCTAAGCCATGGGGCGTGGCCGTGCCAAAGCTAAGCAAACTAAAGTTGCTCGCGACCTTAAGTACAACAGTCCTAATACGGATTTGAGTGCTCTTCAGGCTGAGCTTGCTGGTTCTGCTTCTTTTATCCCAGTTGCTGATGATGATCAGTTTGCTGGTGATGATTTCACTGAGAATGATCCGTATGCGAAGTATTACGACGCTGATGATGAAGATGGTTCTGATGATGACGGTGCTGTTGACAGCGGTGCTGGCGCGGATGATGCCGGCGCAGATGCGGGTTCTTCAGATTAGTTTTTGTGCACTCCAACGAGTGTGACAGCACCACCGGCTCCACCTTTTGCGGCTGAGTCTCCCATTTCGCCTTCGTTTCGTTCCCGCACGGTTCCACAGATCCACGATTCAATGCCGCACGCTAACAGTGTTGTCAGTGCTATTTGGGCAACTCGTTCTGGAACAAAAGCGAGCATGCCGATTCCCATGTTGAATGTTTTTTCAACTTCACGTTGTGCGACGTTGCCACGAGTTTGCATGAACTCAAACACTGGTGCTGGTCGCCATGTGTTGCGTTCGATTTCAAGAGCGAGGTGTGCTGGCATCACGCGTGCCACGTTTGCTGCAATGCCACCACCGGTGATGTGGCTAATGGAATGAACCTCAACTGCCTTGATCAAGGTCAACAGATCTTTGCTGTAGATGCGTGTTGGTTCGAGTAATTCTTCGCCAAGTGTTCGACCAAATTCTTCAATATGATCGTGAACGTCTAACTTGGCAATGTTGAATGCAATGTGACGGGCGAGCGAATACCCATTGGAGTGCAGACCGCTTGAAGCAATGGCAATAGCAACATCGCCTTTTTGCACACGCTCAGGCCCGAGTAAGGCATCGGCATCAACTACACCAGTACCGGCACCAGCAATGTCATAGTCATCAACACCAAGCAGGCCAGGATGTTCAGCAGTCTCACCGCCAACAAGTGCGCACCCTGCAAGCTCACAGCCTCTGGCAATGCCGGTCACGATTGCTGCGACGCGCTCTGGATGTACTTTGCCTACGGCAATGTAGTCAGTCATAAATAGTGGTTCTGCACCACAGACAACGAGGTCATCGACAACCATCGCTACGAGATCAATGCCCACGGTGTCGTGGATGTCCATGCGGCGGGCGACATCGATTTTCGTCCCCACACCATCTGTTGATGTGGCAAGAAGTGGTCGATTGAAATTCTTCACTGCGCTGATATCAAAGAGTCCAGCGAATCCACCAAAGTCACCGAATACTTCTGGGCGTTGCGCTGACGAAATCGCTTGGCGCATCAGGTCAACGGCCCGCTCACCGGCCTCAGTGTCTACACCCGCGGCTGCATACGAAAGTTCTTCACTCACGGGCGACGGATCACTTCGTCCATAGCGGTAAATTCAGATTCAGTGCGATCAAGTACCTCAAGGACGTGCTTGCCCAGGACCGATTCGTCGGGAAGCGCGATTGGGTATTCACCGTCAAAACACGCACGGCAGAGTCGATCTGTTGCAACGCCCGTAGCATCAACTAACGATTCAAGCGAAATGAACGCCAGCGAATCTGCCCCAATCGAGCGGCAGATTTCATCTACAGTCAGTCCATTAGCAATTAGTTCTGCACGAGTTGCAAAGTCGATTCCGTAAAAGCATGGCCACTTCACCGGAGGGCTTGAGATGCGTACATGCACTTCTGCCGCACCTGCTTCGCGCAACATTTTCACAATCGCTCGCTGGGTATTGCCGCGCACGATTGAGTCATCCACGACAACCAGTCGCTGGCCTTCAATAACTTCACGAAGCGGGTTGAGTTTCAGGCGAATTCCGAGCTGGCGAATCGTTTGGCTCGGCTGAATAAAAGTACGACCGACGTAGGCGTTCTTCACAAGACCTGTCGCGAATGGAATGCCACTGCCCTGCGCGTAACCAACCGCCGAAGGTGTTCCAGATTCAGGAACTGGAATAACCAGATCGGCTTCGACAGGGAATTCTTTAGCTAGACGACGACCAACTTCAACACGTACTGCATGTACGGCATGACCACTGATTGACGTATCTGGACGCGCTAGGTAGACAAACTCAAAAAGGCATCCCTTGGGATCTGGTTCAGCAAATTTGGTGGACCGTAAACCGTGTTCGTCAATTGCTACGAGTTCACCTGGTTCAATTTCGCGGACGAATGAAGCGCCCGTGATATCGAGAGCGGCTGTTTCCGAAGCAAGAACCCAGCCACGCTCGAGGCGACCTAAGACAAGAGGGCGCACACCCTGCGGGTCACGGGCACCGTACAACGTTTGGTCATCCATAAACACCAAACTGAAAGCACCTTTAACTAAAGGTAATTCTTGCAATGCTGCAGCTTCGGTCGTCATATCAGGATGTGCTGCCAAAAGCGCGGTCAATACATCTGTATCTGTCGTTGCGTTGTTGTCAACGTCGGGGAAAAGTTCACCCGCGCCTGCTTGCACTTCACGTAGACGTGACGCTAAGTCGTGAGTGTTGGTCAAATTTCCATTGTGTGCGAGTGCTAGGTGACCAGTGGCCGTTGCGCGAAACGTTGGTTGCGCGTTATCCCAGCAACTTGAGCCTGTTGTGCTGTATCGAGTGTGCCCGATTGCGATGTGACCAATCAAAGTTTCAAGTGCCGATTCAGTAAAGACCTGTGACACCAAACCCATGTCCTTGTAGACCATGGTGTTGTGTCCATCGCTAACCGCGATGCCGGCAGATTCTTGTCCGCGGTGTTGCAAGGCATACAGACCAAAGAAAGTTAGTTTTGCGACTTCTTCGCCTGGCGCCCAAACTCCGAATACACCACAGGCATCCTGAGGGCCTTTTTCGCCCGGCAACAACTCATGATTAAGTCGACCATCACCTGCCACACCATGAGTCTACCTGCGGACGGTCGCACACGCCTCAGCGACGTGACTTCAAGTTGTCTGAATAGCACAATGTAGGCATGGCACCTACTCCGAGCACGAGTCTGGTCGAACTCGCCATTCGGACGCATCTAGATTTTCCCGAAGATCGGGATGCACTCGCTGCCGCAGTTCGTCTCTCACTGGATTGGTTTGCTGCTGACCACCCTGGCCGGGCCGTTGAGGTTCGCGTTCCACCATTCCGTGTCGTTCAGGTTCTTGGTGGCACCAGCCACAAACGAGGCACTCCCCCGGCTGTCGTAGAAATGGCTCCACATGTGTGGATTGAATTGGTCACAGGAAAACGTCACTGGGGCGAGCTCACAGCATGTGGTGCGATTATTGCAAGCGGGGAACGAAGCGATTTAAGCGCACTTTTCCATGCGCCTCTGATCAATTTTCGTTAACCGAACAATGCAGGAAGGGTAGCTTCGCTGGCAGCGTTCAGACTCGAAATTGAGACGCTGAGCGTTTCACCATAAACATTGTCGAGTTGTAGAACCTGATCGCCAATGGAGCCAAGTTCAGAATCAACAACTCCAACGCGGGTCGCGGTAAACGAACGCGCATTACACATTTCGGTGAAGCGCATCTCTTCGCTACGTGCAACGACGACAACGGCACGCGTGGCTGATTCACTCCACAGGAATACAAAAGGATCAATGTTGTCAGGAATCCACAAACGGGCTCCCTTGCCCGACCGCATTGCCATTTCGACAAGTGTTTGTGCCACGCCACCGTCGGACACATCGTGTGCTGCAGAAAGCATTCCATCACGCGAACCTGCAACCAAAATCTCGGCGAGAGTTTTTTCTTTGCCGAGATCAAGTACAGGTGGTAAGCCGCCGAGGTGATTGTGAATGGCGTGTGCCCATTCCGAACCAGCTAGTTCATCAAGGGTGTCACCAAGAACGTAGATGAGTTCGCCATCTTCGTCCCACGCCATTGGCGTGCGACGGTCAACATCATCAATGACACCAAGAACACCAACAACAGGTGTTGGGTGAATTGCTACGTCGCCAGTTTGGTTGTAAAACGACACGTTGCCGCCAGTAACTGGCGTGTTCATTTCTAAACATGCGTCTGCAAGGCCTGTGACAGCTTGCTCGAACTGCCACATGACGTCGGGATCTTCAGGTGAACCAAAGTTCAAACAGTTAGTAACCGCCAATGGGACAGCTCCAGTCACAGCGACATTGCGGTAGGACTCTGCGAATGCCAACTGTGCGCCTCGGTAAGGATCAAGTGCGGCAAAGCGTGCGTTGCAGTCAGTCGATACGGCCACTCCACGACCCGTGGCTTCATCAACACGAATCATGCCGCTGTCTTCTGGCTGCGCCAACACGGTGTTACCCATGACGTAACGGTCGTATTGCGAGGTGACCCATGTTTTGGCGGCCAAGTTCGGAGTGCCCACCATTGTCATCAATGTGTCTTTAACTTGCGTAGCCGTTGTTGGGCGAGCAAGAGTTTCAGGACCGTTCGCTTGACGTGCATCCATCCACGTTGGACGCGCATAAGGGCGATCGTAGACAGGACCATCGTGGGCTACAGAGCGAGGCGGAACATCAACAATCTGTTCGCCATGCCATTCCACTGTGAGGCGACCTGAGTCATTAACTTCACCGATGACGACCGCTTCAACATCCCACTTCTTGCACACAGCCATGAAGGCATCTAC
>CANGDT010000056.1 GCA_947452755.1 Actinomycetota bacterium | reverse complement strand
ATGCGATATGTTCCGACGGGTAAATGTAAGAAGTCCGAGCGACTTGTCTCAATTGGTGGTGCGGGCACCGTTGGCGCAGCGGGTCAGGCTGGCGCGGCCGGTCAACCCGGATTACAGGGTGAACAGGGCCTACCTGGGGCGCAGGGGCTCCCAGGTGAACAAGGTGAACAAGGCGTGCAAGGCGTGCAAGGCGAACAAGGTGTGCCTGGTTCAAATGCAACGGTACAGTTTGGCTCACTGTCGACGTGGCAGCCAATGCAACAGGACCCAACACAGAATTTCAATTCGGCGCTGTCGGCAGACACCGGTCAAACATGGGGAATTTTGAATGGCGAGACTAGGGGACAGATCACCATTGGTGCGAACGAGCCATTTCAACTCAATGGGACAGTCACAATTGATGTTGCAGCATCTGACTTTGCAAATTATGGTTTGTGCGCGTTCGCTATCAACACGGCGCACATTGGCTTCGCATTCATTGCTCCGCGTGCAAACAATCAAAGTGTTGTGAATTTGGTTTACACCGGAACGGATTGGCCGGCAGGCACGTATTCAATCGGAATTGATTGCACTCCTAACGTCGGCACCTTCGGTGCGTCGCTGAACATCATCGTCAACTAGATCGTGACATAGGTGTGGCCTGCTACTCAACCGAGTTGCGGGCCACACCTAAAAGTTCTCTATTTAAAGTTTGCGCATCACGCTGACGACTTTGCCCATGATTGTTGCATGGTCACCATCGATAGGCGAGTAGGCATCGTTGTGCGGCAGCAGCCACACCTTGCCATCGCGACGCTTAAAGGTTTTCACGGTTGCTTCATCATCAAGTAGCGCAGCAACGATGTCGCCGTTTTCGCATGTTGGCTGACGACGAACAACAACGTAGTCTCCGTCAAAGATGCCAGCATCAATCATCGAGTCGCCTGAAACAGTAAGCATGAATAGTTCACCTTCACCAGTGAGCTGTTTTGGCAAAGCAAATACATCTTCAACGCTTTGTTCAGCGGTGATTGGACCTCCAGCGGCAATGCGACCAACAAGTGGCACGGACACAGCATGTGGATTCAGGTCGCCTTCGGCCATGTGTTCAGGAACAGAGCTGCCGACAACATCCAGGGCGCGGGCACGCGCGCCATCGCGATTGATGTAACCCTTGCGAACGAGTTCTCCAAGTTGGTGGGAGACACTCGATGTGCTGGCTAGGCCAACAGCTGTCATGATCTCGCGAACACTTGGTGGATAGCCACGCTCGTTAGTAGTGGCAGTAATGACATCCAGGATGCGCTGTTGGCGTGGGGTAAGGCCGTCTTGACCCTCGGGACCATCGGGTAGGGAAACGACGTTTGACGCCTTGTCTGTGGCTTCCTTGCTGAAATCCTTAGCCATTGTGCTCACCTTTGTTCAAAGCCCAGACACGCCGGGCGCAGATTCGGGGAAAACCTGCTGGAGTCCACTTTAGAACAAATTTTCGAACAAATCAAACATTTGTTCGAAAAGAACTTGCATGTGTCTGACCCCTGGTGTACAAATAGAACATGCGTTCGAATAGAACACTTGTTCGAAAGATTCAGGACACAGTGTTTGACCCGAAAGTACTGATTTCTAAGGAGAAACAATGGCTCTAGTAACTGCACCAGCAGCACTTCCCGTACGCGGAGCTTCCTCGCGCCGACCAATCTCGGCGGTCACCACAAGCCAGGTTCCGGCGCGTCGTCGCCCCGAATCGACTCCGGTCCGCCTCACAAGGCGTGGTCGTCGAGTTGTAGCCATCCTGGCGCTCATCCCAATAGTTTTCGCGCTAGTCGTGCTTGGCAGCCACAAAGCGAGCGCGGACAGCAAAACCCCCGCAACCCACTCGATTAAGGTCCAGCCTGGCCAGTCGTTGTGGGATGTGGCGGTTGCTGTGGATCCCAACACAGATCCACGAGCCACAATCTGGACAATTCAACAGCTCAACCACATGACCACCAGCGACGTCGCTGCAGGCCAGGGGCTAATCGTTCCTGGCGCGAACTAGTCCTCCAGGTGGACCTTGCCGCTGAACACCAGTTTTGTGGCTGTCCTCAGATCTACACCCACGACCTTGAATAGTTGAACTTTCTTGACGAGAAATACATTCGCACCGCCGGCTGTTGACCGTACTGTCTTGGTCACGAGCTTCTTTCCGACCTTGACGGTGTACTTAAGTGATGCGGTCGGCGCCGAAACGTAATGTTCGTTGAGGTCGATGTGCGACACGGTGTAGTACACATAACTTGTTTTAGTTTTCGGGTTGTACTGAATTTGTTCCGGACTAATGCCCACGAGAACCGTACCGCTGATGTCGCATTGGCACGTAACTTTGCCTGAGACGACTGGCAGCGCCCGTTTAACCAATAGCCCGGTAATGGTTGTGTTTGAACCCACTCGAATGTCACCGGCAATGTCTGGAATAGGCAAGTCCACTGTGCAGAACTTCTTCTTTTTGATTGTCTTAATGCCGCTCGTGCACTTCGGTGAAGTAACTGGCAGTGCATTGACTGCCTTGCCATTGATCTTCAGGCCTGTCAATGCGTACGTTGGCATCTTCTTAGCCCACGGAGCCAGGATTTTCACGACTGCAGTAGATGTCTGTAGATCCGAGGTGAAGTTCACGTTTGCACGAGTGAGCGAAGGTGTGAGTGCAGAACCCTTGGGGATTTTGATGCCCTTTACGTTGAAAGTACTCAATGCCGTGGGTGTCATAGTTCCCTCAACACGCAAATCGTGACCCTTTGGGTCGTACGGCGTTGACACAGAAATTGTCGAATCAGAGTTTCCTGCGGCAGGCACAAGAATTTTTCGGCTGATAGAGCCGATTTTGTTTTGTCTATCCCACACGCTCAGTTGAGCGTTCAGCCCACGAAGGGTTCCGTTGGATGACACGACCAAGTGCATAAGTGTCGTTGTTTCCGTCATGCCGTGGCTGAAATCTATTTCGTCCTGGATCTTCCACAAAGCAATGTCACCAGGCAGAGTGTCGCTGGTGATGGTTGTGATCGAACCAGTGACGGTATACGTTGTGTCGTCGGCGCCGTCAGCCGGATCGACTAATTCCGAATAGATGATCCCGCCGGGGACGACTAGCCTTTGTGAAATGTCGTACGCCACGACATTTCCCGCGCCATTGTGCAGTTCGAGATACACAATGGCCAAAATATTGTGCGAAGAATTGTTCTCGGCCCACCATGGGGCACTTGTTGAGTTGTTTTCTTCGTTGAAGTCGACGAACGTGTTCATGCTCACGTTCAGCGCTTCACCATGTTCGATGGCATTTGTGATCCGTGATGGGTTACCGGCTCGGAATGACACACCGAATGTCAAGGTAAGTCCGGCTCGATAGGAGTTAGGTACGTGAAAGGCGCATTCGTTCCATCCTTGTGAGTTAATCCAGACGTGTGAATCGCTGAGAGTTTCAACAATCGGCCCGTTTTCATCACTGAGAGTGAAATCAATATTTCCATAAATTTCATCTTGAGTAGTTGCCTGCACATGAATCGGAATACAGAATGTTCCATCCCCGTTGTCGTCGAAGCTATCAATGTCGACAACAGACAATTCGGTGGACGGATTACTAAAGACAATTTGTGACTCAACGTATTGCTCAATAGACAAACTGAGTTTGTAGTTGTGCCATTGGTCTGCACCGATTGGCAAGATAAACATGTCCGTTCTGGCAGTGCAATCATCAAGATATGGATGGACCGTAATCGTGGATTCAATGTTTGCGGTCGCGCTCTCGTTGGTGTCAGTGTCGAGGTATCCCGAGGAATGCATGGTGTAGGTGGCGGCTACCGCACCATTGATTGAGCAGAACTGGGCTGAACCGGTGAAAGTGCCATCTTGTTGTTCGGTCAACATGATTGGACCGTGCAGCTCCAGATTTGCCGATGCCAATGCAGCTGCCACATCAGTTGTGTCGAAGGTCGTTGCGGTACGAATCTCGGTGGATAAGGCGCCGGTGGATGTTGGATCGAAAAGAGCGCTGTATGAGATTGTCCCTAGCTGAACAACTGTCCAAGGATTTGACTGGGTGAGTGACGACACTTGTTCTTCAGCCGGTGGAGGGGTGATTGCTACGCCATTGAATGTCACGGTTCCGACATGAAAAGGGATTGTTTGATTCGTCCGTGGTGAGGCGCTTATCGAAATTTTGATGCCGTCGTCTGTGTAGTCAAAGTGTCCAAGTTGGGCGGTTACTCCGACGGAACCAAATGCAGAAATGACCCCTGACCAATCCAACGCGTGGGCGGTGGACAATGTATAGGACATATTTGCAGGGTTGATTCCAAAGGAGTGTGCGGCATCAATTGTTGCAATTTCGTTTGACGTAATTTGGCCGTAACCGTTTTGCGAAAAATTGATGCGCGAAGATAGCGGTCGTAAAGTGACGCCGTCTGCGGATCCGTTCAGTTTCACATTGTCGTATTTCAGAAACACTGAAGCTGGACCAGAGTCATATCGAAAAGTCCCTGCGGTCATGGTTGTTTCGCCAGTGGTCTGGTCTTGCCAGAAATTGGCTGAGTCTGTGTCGTTTATGCTGTGTGCGTACAAGCCGTGGGTGGCCATTTCCCCTGGCCAGTCCGTCCCGGTGCTGTAGTCAGTGTTGAAAACACTTGGCAAAACACTCTCGGTATTGGCTGTTGCGTCGCTCAGCGCCAAGTTGAAGTGTCCGAAGCTTTCTGCAGGCGCGAAATCCCCAAGCACAATCTGTTGCGTTGGAGTAAATGGCAAGATCACGGTTTCTTGGGCTGTACCGCTGAGGGCGATTTGACCAGCGCGCACAGTGTCGAGGGTCAATTTGACGACGGTGCTCGTGGTGTTGGACACCTGCGCATAGACACGTTGAAAGGGATCTCCATTTTCTGGGTGAACGATCTCGTAAGTGATGCCCTCGAAGCTAAGTAAATTGTTTGCTGAGATTGTTGCGGACAGTGGGCTCGGATCGAACGAGTTTTCCAAGGCGATACCAGAGTCGTATGCCGAGAGATTGAAATATTCGCCATTGCCATACGTGCGTGAAGCGGGCACAACAAGTTGAATTGTGTGGCTGGAGCCTGGCAGGTACAGGTAGTAGGGGTTGTAAGCAATTGCGCTACTTCCGTCGTTACTCAGACTTGCCATAATGCCAAGGCTTCGCACATCGCTGGTGTTATTTGTGAGGTCAAAATTGACGATGATTTGCCCGGCGTAAAGCCCGGATTGGGCAATCTCTTGGGAGATACCGTTGACCGTTAATCCTGACGCGTTTTCCAAATATGCGGGAACTGATGGATCGATGATCATTGTGTTGACGGTGCGTAGACCACCGTTCAGAAAGTGCATTTGTTGAGTTGCTAAAACAAACCCTAGTGGGAGATTGGGGTCGGCAGAGAAGTCAAGCGTGATGCTTGCCAGAGTGTTGGCGCCATTTGTATCGTGCAACTCCTGAATCGTGATCGCAGGATTCAGACCGCTGTAGGTAGTTGAGTCCGTTGAAAAACTTGTCAGTGAACCGGATAGCGCGGAGTGAGCAGGGTCCAAGCCCGCAAAGTTCATGGTCATCACATTGCCCGCTATGTGCGTACTCGATAGGTAGGCATCCGTTGGAAGGCTGAATGAATTGAAATCAATGATTCGTTGATAGAAGCTGCCGCTGATGATCATTGATGGTTCGTTGGCCCAGTCGCAATCCCATCCCGCAAGGTCAATGTTGGCGACAAGGAATTGGTCAGGGAAATCTATGGAATCAGTTGACCACGTGATGTTGGAAGTAGACGAGTCTGAGAAGCTGCTGCAATTTGGAGTGCTTAGGGAAGCATTCAGAACGTATCCCGCTGGACTGTTAAACGCTGGCTCATCTGCCATTTGGTTGTGACGAAAGATCACGTTGACGGAATGGTTATTATTTGCATCCGGCAACGCATAGAGAACGTCGGTATCCACTGTGTAGGGGTACAGAGCGGATGTATCTATATCTGATGTGGTCAGCGCATGCGCGGCCGGCGCGGCAATGACTCCACCGACGGCAATTGCGAGTGCGGTAATTGTGCTTGCAACTGTGCGCTTCATGCGTAAGAGCTCTTTTCTTGTTTTGAATCTAGCCAGCGGTGACAGTGAATTTGCCCGTGATAACTATGTTGGTGGCCTTTGTTTTCAGGTTAAGGTTCTTGATTGTGAAAACGACAATGCTTTGCGCCTTGCCAGTTGCCGTGATTGTTTGAGCCTTGAGTGTCAAGGTGGCAGTCTTCTTAACTTTGCGTAGCTTCCCACGAACCTTTTCGCTGACGTAGTACGTCAGTCTGATGGTTCCAGCCTTGATCTTGTACTTGTGGTTCTTGACGCCCTTGAATGTTGCAGCAACAGTTGTGGACTTTTTCTTAGCCGAGTAGACAACGCCTGCACCCTTGGTTGCGATAGCCATCGTCGCACCCGATATGCATGCGCAGTT
>CANGDT010000055.1 GCA_947452755.1 Actinomycetota bacterium | reverse complement strand
TTCACCCTTGTTGAGATCGCTCAGTGCATCAGCGGCTTCCTCCAGAGGTCGACGCGCTGACACCATTTCTTCAAGTTTCAAATTTCCTTCCATGTACTGATCAACAAGCCATGGGATGTCAACAGCCGGACGGATTGAACCGTAGTTAGAACCAAGAATCTTCTGATCCGCCTCGGCCAACGTGAGCGGTTCGAACGATGCAGTTGCGCCTACACGTGGCAGACCAACAATGACAGCTGATCCACCAAGTGCAAGCATGCGAATAATTGCCTCGGTAGTCGCAGGGTGACCAATGGCATCAAATGCGTAATCGACACCATCTTCAATCAGTTCGCGCAATTTTTCAGCAGGATCATCAGTTGTTGAAATTGTCAATGCATCGGTTGCACCAAGGGTGAGAGCAAGGTCTACTTTTGCCTTATTAATGTCAATCGCCACAATGCGCGATGCACCCAGCATGCGCGCACCTTGCACTACTGATAGTCCAACTCCGCCACACCCAATGACTGCAACAGTTGAGCCGGCAGGCATTTTTGCGGTGTTCTTAACCGCCCCAACGCCAGTAGCTACCGCACAGCCGACAAGTGCAATCAAGTCGAGTGGCGCATCGGAACGTACTTTGATAGCTCCTGAAGCAGGAACTACCGCGAAGTCGGCATACGAGGACACACCTAAGTAGTGATGAGCTGGTTTACCCTCAAATGACAAGCGACTTGTACCGTCGTGTAGTACGCCACCGGGTGCAACGACCGAAGCAACAAGCGCGCATTGTGCCTCGCGACCGAGTTTGCAATATTTACAGACTCCACATGGCGCAACCCACGACAGTACAACGTGATCTCCCACAGCAAGGTCAGTTACTCCTGTACCCAGTTCAACTACCGTGCCGGATCCTTCATGGCCCATAACGAGCGGCAAAGGTAACTCCCATTCACCACGTTGGACATGTAGGTCAGATCCACATACGCCGGCGCCAGCGATTTTGACTTTCACTTCACCAGGACCTGGAGGTGCAAGAGTCACGTCAACCATTCGTGGTGGGGTTCCTACAGCTTCAAAAACTACGGCGCGCATAATGTGGTGGGCTCCCTTGAATCAACTTCGTTGTTGTGTCTCACAGCATGGCAGATTTCTGGAACTCAGAGGTGAATTTGACTCAATAACAGCAAATTGATTCGGAAAATTGAGGCATTTTTGCCCACTCACGTCATTGTCTACAAAGTCACAAATCATTTGGGTGCAAACGACCTCATTCGCAACTAATTCGCGAGCCACAGGCGTACATTCCAAATTAAGGGTCCCTCGGCCCAGTTAAGAAGAAGGAGTTACACATGTCCGGTTGGCTATCCGACTTCATGAATGTTCCAGCGAAGTACATTCACTTCAATAGTTGGCTTCAAATTTCCGTATCGAACCTGATTGTCATTTTGATCATGGTCGCACTTTTCGCAGCTGCAATCCTGCTCCCTTTCCCTGGGTCGCATAGCAAATCGAATTCGCATCGAGGTGACAAGTAATGACTACACAAAATTTAGAATCAGAAACACCAACACCTGAAGATTCAAAGATGTGGACAGCTCGCCTACGTAACGCCTGGCAGCGCAATCTACCTATCGACAAACTGTTACCTGATACCCAGCCCGCTTACGTTGCATCATGGATTTATGTCTTTGGTGTACTGACCATTGCAGCTTTCGTTGACATTTTGATTTCCGGATTGATTCTGGCCTTCGCAGGACCTGCCTGGTATCACACATCGTCACTCGGACTATTTGTCAACAGCCTGCACTTCTGGGGAGTTCAACTGTTCTTCGTGTTTATGGTTGTACATCTATGGGGCAAGTTCTGGATGGCAGCATGGCGAGGTCGACGCACCGCAACCTGGATTACCGGCATGGTCGCATTTCTTGCATCGATTGGTACAGCCTTTACGGGTTACCTCATTCAGACAAATTTTGACGCTCAATGGATTGCATTCGAAGCAAAGGACGGCTTCAACGCAGTCGGCATCGGCGCATTTTTCACACCTACCAACATCGGTCAGATCATGTTGATTCACGTGGCGCTATTGCCGCTCGTACTCGGTGTCATCACAGTGATGCACGTTCTACTCGTACGCAAACACGGCGTAGTTCCGCCAATTGACGCCCTACCTGAAATCGAGGCATAGCCATGAAATCACAAACTGCCAAGCAAGCCTTTGATGCCGCACCATGGACTGGTCGGGTGCGCAAATACGACATTGTCAAAGAAGCCACAATCGCGGTCGTGATTGTTTCAATGCTGGTCGTACTGCTCTCGCTTATTTTCTCGTCGCCAGATGACAAGCAACTCACATTCCGCGACTGGGCAAAAACAAATCCCACTAACTTCTATGCAACGACCGTTCAAGAACTCGCAGGCACTTCAGAAAGTGCAGGCTACGGACCTCCATACAACAACGCAAGCGCCGGTCTTAACGTTGGACCTCTGTGGTTGCAAAAATGGGCTGGAGTAACTCACCCTGTCGACGTGCCAAATGACCTGGTCATTACGCCGCTCACCCTTTCGGTGCTTTCGGCCCGTGAAGCCAGCGCGCTTGCGACATGGAAGGCAGCCACCCCCGATCAACAAACAACGTGGGCAACGGCGTACGACACTGCAATCGGTGACGCCGACGGGAACTACACAGCAGCTGCGCCTGGAGACTACGGTCCCGTACCTGTGCTTGCAAACGCGCTGACTAACGTTGCCGCGCAAGGATCGCTCGATGCGCTGCTTCTCGCTGGTGGGAACTTCTACTCGACCGATAACACCAAGCAGATTCTGTTCTTTGGTGATGGTGCATATCTTGATGACGCCGCAACCGCAGCGAACCTGCAAGGAAATACGTGGGGCATGATGAACGAAACTGGTCGATACCCTGGTCAGGCTTGGCTATGGCTGTACTCGATTTGGTATCAGATTCCACCGTTCATCAACGAAGAATCCGCACCATTTGGTTCAAATGCTGATGCCTACATCATGTTTGTAGTACTTGGTCTTACAGCAGGATTGATGTTTGCTCCACTCATTCCAGGCCTGCGCTCGATTCCTCGAGTCATCCCTTTACATCGCAAAATCTGGAAATCGTATTACTCAGAGGAAAACATAAAGCGCCGCAAGTAACACAAGCTGGACTATGGGGATCGATGCGAGGGCGTTTCGGTTCCCATAGTTCTTTTATCGAAGCAAACCGACGGCATTAGATAACTGAACTAAAGACTGAGCTAAAGACTGTGCGCGGCAATGACCGATTCAATAATTGCCCGCTGATGCTCGGTGCACTCTTGCCCCGGAAGTTCATCCCACCCCGGTGTTATCGGATCATCGATGGCCGTCTTATGACCTGACATTTCCTCAAGCACTGCCAATCCGCAGTACGGAACATAGAACGGTGAATAGCCACCTTCGTGTGTCATCACAATGCGGCCGTCACAGACTTCATCGGCAACGTCCATCAGCAGCTTTGTCATGGCTCGATAGCCGGTTGGCGTCACCATCTGGCGCCCCAAAGGATCAGCAGCACTTGCATCAAAACCTGATGGCACCACGATGAGCTCTGGTTTGAAGCGGCGTAAAGCTGGAACGACTACGCGCTCAATAGTTTCTACGTAAGCACCGTTTCCTGAACCACCTGGGAGCGGAACATTCATTGCGTATCCATCGCCAGCACCTTCCCCACGGTCACGAAGGTGACCGCTATTTGCTGGGAATAGCCCATCTTGGTGAATTGAAATAGTCAGGGTATCTGGATCATTGTAGAAAATTTCTTGCGTACCGTTGCCATGATGAACATCCCAGTCAACCGTGGCAATACGTCCGATACCCACCTCAGCTCGCAATGACTTGATTGCAATTGCAGCATTAGCAAAAATACAAAAACCCATACCTGTACTTGGTCGAGCATGATGACCAGGTGGACGAATCAGTGCATACGCATTGCGCACCTCACCATTCATCACTGCACGCGCAGCAGCAATCGCTCCGCCAGCTGCGAGTGTCGCAATGTCGTAGGCACCTCCTGCAAAAGGCGATGTGCCATCTCCTGCATCGCCACCCTTGACAGTCGCACTTTCGCGCTGAATCCGCTCAAGATGTTCGCGAGTGTGGACGCGAAGAATGTCTTCTTCAGTCGCAATCACCGGTGCAATACGCGTGAGATGCTCCGAGAGGCCGGACACTTCGACTAGTGAAGCGAACCGGGTTTTACTTTCGGCACTCTCAAAGTGTTGCCATGGTTGAACAGTGGCACTCGGTGCAATGAGCCCGTTATAGGTGCCCGTGTCATGCCAGCCATACAACTCGTGCCACACAAAACCAGTCGCCATCACGGTCTCCTACTTCGAATTAATCGTTCATTGCAGAACGAGTGTCACCTTATCGCCAGGACTTCTCGTCTTCGGTATACGCGCCACCGGGCAATTCGCCCGACTTTGCAAATGCATCGAGAACATTCTTGGTAATCACTGACACGTCGTTTTCAAAACCAAAACTTGCCAACGAACTTGTCCAAGCAATCGAACCTGTTGAGAACACTCCACCATTATTTGCTGACGTGAAATATGTAACGTCAGCACGCACTGCAGGATTTTGTGTACCCAACAAGCCTGGATGATGGAACATGATGTCCTCATGAACACCTGGGTAGTTATCTGACCAGTTTGTTGAGGTAGCCAACAATCGAGTGTGCGGTGGCGTACCAAGGAGTAAGTCATAGCGCTCTGTTTCCAGACCAGCTGCGCCACCGAGCGCCAAACCATGATCGCCAAACTTCTCAGTTTCAACACCATCAAAGATCCACGCCACTGACTTGTGGTAACTATCCGGCATGCGATGGTACGGATGACATTCATCGAAGCCTTGCGTCGTGAAGCCCACACCTGTGAGTTTTTGTGGAGCACGCCCACGGTTGCGCCAAATACCACCACGTTCAGCAGATGTGGCGTGGTAGTACTCGCCAGGTTCTGCTTGCCACGCACGCATACCGGCTTCACCCTTGCGCACTTCCATCACTTCTGGTTCGCCATCGCGGTACGAAACAACCCAATAGAACCCGTTTCCACCGAGGTACATCAAGCGACCACCTGTGGAAACAAACTCTTCAAGAAAGTTCAGTCCATCTTCGTTCCAATATTCAGGATGTGATCCGGTCATCACAACGTTGTAGTTGCGAAGCAGGTCGGTACCCTCGCGCATCAAGTCGTGATCGGTGGCAATTTCATAGTCATAACCATGCTTTTCCAACCATGCGATTGCTGTCAGGTCACGCGGGAACTGCCAGGTCGTTCCGATTGTCGAGGAGCGCCACTTTGGGCGCATGTTAATTATTGGTCGCAACCAAGATGAATAGCAGACACCTTCACCATCTTCGTAGTGGTCATAAGTCGAGCGACCGTACTTCGGATCCTGGTAATAGTCCGCTTCGGTCGGAGTCAATACTGCAGGATGCGAGCCAATTGCCTGGGCAACGGGCACATGGTGAACAATCATTTCGTTTGCATATGCCAAGTATGAGTTCGTTGGGAAAAGATAAAGAATCTTGGCCTTTGGCGACTTTGCACGAACGAAGAACGGCACATGATCTTCAACATCGCCGATCGTGATGTGAGCTGCATATGCACCGCTCTTCGTTCCTGCCGGAACAGTCCAGGTAAATGTCGAATCCCATTCACAATTGATCATCGAATCATCGTGGAATGCGATGCCCCCGTATTCACCTGGAGTTGCTCGCCAGTCATCGTGCTTACCTGACCAGTTGTAACCAGTCATTGCACGAATTGGTCGCTGAATTCCGAATCCGTTCAGTCCATTGCCACTGGTATCAACGACAACATCGTCGATGCCATCTTCACCGTAACCAATGGTGGTATCCCACGCAGCGACAAGCCCTTCAGACGAAGGTGCATTGCAGCACTGAGCTTTGATTTCATCAAGAGAAAGTGCGCGATTCCAGATTGCCGAGCGGTCAATTTTTCCGTTGTATAAGAAATCTTTGTAGTAGCCACGAACGGTTGCTGAATTTGATGCTGCGGCCCATAGGAAATCAGTGGTTGCAGTCTTTGGCTTCGTACGTAGCGACTGTTCGACCGAGCACGTGTGATCAAAAGGTGCTGCTGGACCAAGTCGACCATTGTATGGATTAACAATTGCTTCTTGATGCAGAATCGTTTTCCCTGACTTCGCATCAAATGACACGGCAACGTAGTACCACGTGTGATGTGCGAGTGGAATTTGCGAAACAATTTCGTCGGTGTCCTTGCCATCAGCAACCCAAAAAGCCAGTCGGCCTTCCCCGTCAATACCAAGTGCATAACCGGCCGTTTCGGTCAGCGCAAACTTACCCAAAATAACCTGTCGACCTTTTTCAGGCGTCGATGAATAGATGTAGCTAGAAATGGTGAGTGCATCAGTAAGCCCCAACTTGCCGGTCGGATCTTCAACGCGCACCGCATTACCCAGATCAACAAATTGCTTCTTAACTTTGATGCTGCCCAAGTCTTGAGCGAGCTCATCGACATATCCCGGACCTTTGGGGTCCTCGTCACCGTGGATAAGGCGCACAATTTTCACGTTGGCCTCGGTCGCGTTATCGACAGTGACCTGGAAGGAAACAGTTTCGCCTTCTACAACACTTACCTTGTCGGTGTAACCCGTGATTGAAAT
>CANGDT010000054.1 GCA_947452755.1 Actinomycetota bacterium | reverse complement strand
TGTTCAGCAGTGATGATTGCAGCAAGCTCTTCCTTGCGTGCGTTCAACAACTCGCGGAATGCGAACAAAACGGACACGCGCTTGGTCAACGACGTAGCTGCCCATTCAGCGCCAGCCTTCTTGGCAATAGCGACTGCTTCATCCATTACGGCAGTTGATGCAAAATCAACTACGCCAGTCTGAACGCCTGTTGCAGGGTTAAATACTTCGCCAGTGCGATCAGCGGTTCCGCTCCACGCCTTGCCATCGATCCAGTGAGTGATACGAGTGGTCATGATTCTCCTTTAGAAAGTCTGTACCAATCTACCTCTCATGAACCCATGCTTGGGCAGTAGGTTTAACCCATGACTGAGATTCGCAAGATCGTTGTAAGTACTGAGGAAATCCTGCGCGAGAGTGGCACCCCAGTAAACCCGCCAACAGTGAAGGTTGTGGCCGCCGCGGTTGTCACCAACCCTTTCGCCGGCAAGCCACTTGTGGCAGATCTCACGGAGCTTGAACTCATGAGCGCTGAAGTCACAGCTATTTTGGGTGCGCGTGCCGTAAAGGCCTTTGAGGCCCTCGGGTTGAGTGCTGCTGACGTGCGCGGCTACGGAAAGGGCGCAATCGTCGGAACTGACGGCGAACTCGAACACACTGCCGCAGTCCTGCACCCACGATTCGGCGCTCCACTACGCGCGGCAATTGGCGGCGGCGCAGACATCATTCCTGGCACCAAGAAAGTCGGTGCGCCAGGTTCTTCAATCACTATGCCCATTGGAAACAAAGATGACCGGTGGGAATTTGATGACATGGATTCCGCTGAACTGACAATCGGTGACTCACCACGAGCCAATGAAATGGTCATCGCGATTATTCTTTCCGTTGGCGGACGCCCACATGCACGCGTCACAAAGGTGAAGTAAATGTTTAAAGCAATCATTTTGTTAACCCGTAAAGAAGAACTTACTCACGAAGAATTCGTGTCCTGGTGGTTCGGCGATCACGCACCCATGGCTGCGGCGCTCCCAGGTGTGCGCCGCATTGTGTTTAACGATGTCAGCAATGGCGAACCAGTCGATGGCGTATCCGAACTTTGGTTCGATTCGCAGGAAGAATTTGAAGCCGCCTACGCAACCGATCACGGCAAAGCAGTAGCAGCTGACTCCATGGAACATTGCGCAAAGCGCGAACGTATGTTCGTCACTGAAAACAACATAGTTAGTTAGTTCCGCACGCATGGCTGAAAAGTTTGTCGTTGAAACCATTGAGGCGCACGCCGAAGGTGAAGGCGGACGTGTCATTACCAACATGGCCCACCTCGTCAAAGGCGCCACCATGAAGGAACGATTCGACTACTGCGTTGACAACCTTGATTGGTTCCGCTGGGCAATGCTGCACGAACCGCGCGGCTACCCAGCCCTGTGTGGCGTATTTATTTTGCCGCCCGTCAATGCAGGTTCAGATTTTGGCATCATCGTGCTGGAACAAGGTGGCTTCACGGCAATGTCGGGCAGCAACACAATGTGTTCAGTCACAGCCGCTCTCGAACACGGCATTGTGCCGATGGTGGAACCCGAAACAACAGTCACAATCGACACAGCCGTTGGAACAATCAGCGTGCTCGCCAGATGCAAAGATGGCAAAGTCGTCGATGTTTCCATCCGCAACGTGCCCGCATTTTCGGTCTACATCAACCGCGAAATCGAAGTACCTGAATACGGAATCATCCCTGTAGACCTAGTTTTCGGTGGACAATTCTTCGCTCAAACAGACATTGCCAACGTGGGACTTGAGATCAGCACAGAAAACGCAAAAGCAATCACACGCGCAGGTGCCGCGATCAAATACGCAGTCAACACGCAATGGACCTTCGAACACCCCCTGAACCCCAGCATCAATTCGGTGGGCATCACAATGCTGCACAACGGTGATCGCGCCCCAGGTAAACAAGCCCAAAATTCTGCCGTACTCACAGGCGACAACATCACCGCAAATCCCGACTCATGGAAAGGCATGCTCGACCGATCCCCCTGCGGAACAGGAACATCAGCGCGCATGTCCGGCCTGTACTCCCGCGGACAACTAGAACTAGGCGAAGAGTTCTCACACATGAGCACACTCGGCACAAAGTTCTACGGATCACTCAGCGACCCCACAAAAGTTGGTGACTATGACGCTGTGACACCAACAATTCGGGGATCAGCCTGGGTCACCGGAACAGCAACCTGGGTCATCGACCCCACCGACCCATTCCCCCAGGGATACACACTCGGAGACATTTGGTAATCATGATTAACGCAATTTTTCTTAACCTACCGATTTCTAACTTGAAGAAATCCGTTGAGTTCTTCACCGCATTGGGCTTCACATTCAACGCGCAATTCACGGACAGTGAAGGAACGTGCATGATCGTAAACGAAAACATTTATGTCATGCTTTCCGAAAAGCGTAAGTTTCAAAGTTTCATCGACAAGAAAATCGCCGAACCTGACACAACAGAAGTTGTGTTGTCACTGTCGTGCGACTCAGTGGCTGAAGTCCGTTCCCTTGCAGAAAAAGCCTTCACGGCTGGCGGTCGCAAGATCAACGAACCCGAAGACCACGGCTTTATGTTCAGCTGGGCATTCGAAGATCTCGACGGCCATCTGTGGGATTTATTCTGGATGAACCCAGATCACGTGCAGAGTTAACACTCGTTTGTGGAGCTGAGGGGATTCGAACCCCTGACCCCTTGCATGCCATGCAAGTGCGCTACCAGCTGCGCCACAGCCCCGAACTTCACCTACTTTAGTGCAGGTTACTTATCGTCACCAACTGTGGGTTCAGGTAGCGAACCGGCGTTGTATTCCTGAAGTCTCCATGCCAAATGTGCCGGTTTGTGCGGGCTGTCATCAAGTTCGAGCAACACCGACCATTGAGCATTCGCCAATACACCAAGAATGGCCCACTGTGCTGGATCGAGTCCAAGCAATGAGCCAAGCGCAGATCGCAACGAACCACCATGTGCGGCAACCACAAGTGTTCCGCCATCTGGTACCGCGGCCAGTGCACGCTTGATTCCTCGCACGGCACGTTCAGCGACTTCCAGCGGAGTCTCCCCGCCACCTGGACGGACTGAAACATCAGTTCCCCACGCCGCATAAGTTTCACCATCGCGAGCAATGATTTCACTGCGGGTCAAACCTTGCCATTCACCAGCGAATGTTTCGCGTAAGTCCTCGTCGAGCACTACCTCAAGCCCAGACAATTCAGCAAGTGCTTGCGCGGTTTCCACGGCTCTACCCAGATCGCTCGACATAATGTGTGATGGCTTCAACGCCATCAGCGTGGCAGCGGCGTGACGTACTTGTTCGCGACCCACTTCGTTCAGTGGGATGTCAGTTTGTCCTTGGAATCGGTTTTCAGAGTTCCAGTCGGTGCGGCCATGCCGCCACAACACGATTCGGCGAGCGGTCACACAAGCTCCACGGGAATCTGTGGGCAATCACGCCACAAACGTTCGAGGTCGTACAGGCTGCGCTCTTCGTCTTGCTGAACATGCACAACGATGTCGAAGTAATCGAGCAGGATCCATTTACCTTCGCGCTGACCTTCGCGGCGAATCGGATCCACATCGATTGCGTCAAGCGCCTCTTCAATTCCATCGACGATTGCATTGACCTGGCGGTCATTGTTGGCCGACACAATCAAGAAAATGTCGGTGATGACAAGGTGGTCGCTCACATCGAGCAGAACAATACTTTCGCCCTTTTTGTCGTAGGCAGCTTGCGCTGCGATTTTGGCAATCTTTAATGCGTGCTCGGATGCAACCACTTAGTTCACACTTCCTGTCAGTTTCTCTTTAGCACGATAGTCCAGACCGAGTGTTATCTGCACATCCGTGAACTGCAACAGCGTGGAATCGCGCACAATTGTGGGATTTGGCAGACCGAGTGCTTTCTGAAGATCAGCAACTTGCTGGGTGCTGACTCGCGGAGCAACCTGCATAATCGTGGTTTTTGGTGTCGTGACATTACCGGCGTCGAGGAATGTCATTCCACTTCCCGCGAGCGCGTCACGCAGGACCAGGCGCCCTTCCGGGAAGCCACTTTGAACCGCAACGACAAGTTCCCCCGGGATCGAAGTCACACTGAGGTCGACGCTTCCCTGCCTGGCTAAGGCGGCTGCTCGGACCAGCGCTGTGCGCCGCCATGGACCCTGGGTGCCGACTGCCACATCGGATGCTTCTGTTGGCACCAGGTACCGCGCAGGGTGGGCAAAGAGCGAGTTTGACTTCACATCAGAGATAAATCGGGCGACATCTGACATTGGCATCGTGGTACGCGCAAGTGCGCCGAGTGCGAGCAACACTTCATCGAGTCGATTTGTGTCTTGGGGAAGTTGGTTCAGGGTTGCTAACAACACTTGGTTTACACGCGCATTGTGTTTTGCCGGTGTATCACCAGGTTGGGCCAACACTGCATACCCTGCAGCGCGAGTGCCGTCTACATGCCAGGTTCCTTTGGTGACGTACAAAATTGGCCCAGGGCCTTTGCTGACGGGATAGTCGGCATCTGACGTGATGTCGATGCCACCGACGGCGTCAATAAGTCCAGCAAGTGCCACACGTTGAATAATCAGAGTCGCATCTGCCTGTGTTGCCGTAGCCACGCTGATGCGTTGCGTCACACTTGTCAGTGTTGCTGTTGCGCCACCTTTAGCAATCGAGGTGTAGCCACCGATTCCTGAATCAAATGTTGTTCGAGGATCAATATTGGCGATTCGAAGCGCTGTCAGTGCTGGGTCGTGTCCCACGACGCTGGCACCTTGCACCACCCAATTCTCGTCGGCAACTAAAACCAAGAGCCGTGAAATTTTGGCGGGCTCTTGGTTTGCGGAGATTGTCGGTGTTGCTGTGATACCTGGTGGAAGCGGTTCAGCTCTACCGTTTCCTTTGATAACAAATGCTGCAGTGAACAAGGCAACTGCAGTCAAGCTGGCCGCAAGCCACTTCAAAAAACTTGGGACCCGATTCATTCGCGGTACAAGCCTTGCTCGTTGACATAGTCGCGCACCGCATCAGGTACTAGATAGCGCGTTTCAAACCCATCGTGAAAACGTCGACGTACATCGCTCGCCGAAATTCGCACGAGGGGCATTTGGACAAATGTGTGTGCGAATGGCACTGCTGCATCAGACACACTTTCTCGGTTCACTGACACCACAGTGACAAGGGAGACAAACTCTTCCCATTCACGCCAGGTAGGAATTCCTGCTAACGCATCGGTGCCCACAATCCAAAAAATCTCTATGCCAGGGTTTTCATCGAGCAATTGCCGCACAGTATCAATCGCGTACGTGGGACCATCGCGAAGTATTTCCAAGTTGCTGGCAACAAAGCGCTCATCGTGAGCAACAGCGCGTTGCACCATTTCGAAACGATGCGCTGACGGGGAGACTGAATGTTGAGCTTTCTGCCACGGCTGCCCTGCAGGCATGAATATAACTTGATCGAGACTAAGGGCGCTATGAACATCACTTGCGGCAATCAAGTGTCCTACGTGGATGGGATCAAAGGTCCCACCCATGATGCCGACGCGCATTTAGCGTTCTTGGTCGAAGCGGGTAACTACGAATAAAGCGAGCGCCAAGACTCCGAATGCAATTAGGCCAAAGCCCCACCAGGGAAAGTTTTCCATGTGTACGAGTCTATCGGTCGATAGATTGAACTAGGAGAAAGTAGGAACTTCATGGATTCGATCGATCACGTCGTCATTGGCGCCGGCGCAATGGGCGCAGCCACTGCCTGGCAGCTCGCTTCTCGCGGGCGCTCAGTGGTCTTGATTGAACAATTTGGTGTTGCCCATAAGAACGGAAGCAGCCATGGTGGCACCCGTATTTTCCGACTCTCGTACCGCAACCCGCTGTACACCGACCTCGCAGTTGAGGCACTTCGCATGTGGCGCGAGCTGGAGAACGAGACTGGCGCAGTTCTGCTTGAACAAAACGGTCAACTTGATCATGGTTTCAAATCGGCTATCGACGACATTCAAGGGGCGCTCGATCGTCACCAACGGCCCTACGAGCTGTTAACACCGGATGAAGCACACGAACGTTGGCCAGGAATGAATTTTGATCAACATGTGCTGTTTAGTCCGGATGGTGGGCGTAACTTTGCTGACCGCACTGTCGAGACGTTGTGTGCCAGAACTGCTGACCTTGGTGGCGTCACACAATTCAATACGCGTGTTGAATCGATAACGCTTGATGGCGAGCATGCAATTGTTGAAACATCGGCCGGCACTTGGCGCACACCATCGGTGGTCGTGGCTGCTGGCGCATGGGTGAACAAACTTGTGGGACATCTTGTGCCGCTGCCAGCCCTGACTGTCGATGCGGGTCAGCCCGTGCACTTTCAACCACGCGTCAATCCTTCGGATGATTCGCAGTGGCCAAGTTTCTTGCACCATGGCGCCCACAAGCGTGTTGACACCGACCTCGCTTTCAGCGCCTACGGGCTTTACACACCTGGTGAAGGCATGAAGATTGGCACATGGGCAAACACTGAACCACTTGATCCCGATAATCGAGACTTCAGCATCAACCCAGAATTACTCGAACGCACCAAAGAGTACGCCCGCACGTGGTTCCCCGGCTTAGACATCGACTCTGCGCAGGCAATCACGTGCTTATTCACGAATACTGCAGATGAACATTTCATACTTGATCGCGTGGGGCCGATCACAGTGTGTTCGCCTTGTTCAGGCCATGGTTTTAAATTCGTTCCAGCGATTGGAAAACTCACGGCTGACTTAGCAATGGGCGGCACACAGTCCGTAGCGGAATGGCGTTTGCCGAATTAGTTTTTGATCTGCCCGTCACCGGTGACGATGTACTTCGTGGTGGTCAGTTCTTGCAGACCCATTGGACCGCGGGCGTGAAGCTTCTGGGTTGAGATACCAATCTCTGCACCGAAACCAAATTCAGCACCATCAGTGAATCGTGTTGACGCATTGACCATCACAACTGCCGAATCAATTGCGGCCGTAAATCTTTTTGCAGAATCCTGTGAGCGAGTCACAATCGATTCGGTATGGCCAGTTGACCATTGACGAATGTGCG
>CANGDT010000053.1 GCA_947452755.1 Actinomycetota bacterium | reverse complement strand
CTCTTACGCTTCAAAGAAGCGGCAAACCTTTCATTGAGTTCATCTGACAGAAATGATTCAGGCGCTGCAGGCCAATCAAAGTTGGCGATATGTACATACTCGGAAGCGAGATGCGATTCTGTGAGTGTATTTCCCCTGCTGGGCTTGCCGCTGTTTCCAAGAACAACCAACGACGTTAGGTGCGGATAATTATGCAATTCACAATAAATCTGAAGTACCTCTAGAGCGTACTTTTGGTTAAATCGGTCCAGCCCAATGGAGCTCGTGACCTCACCGTAAGTTATGAGGGCTGACCCTTGACGGGCTCTCGCTGTCAGGAGATTCCAAATCAATTTTGCGTTGGCATCATGCTGTTCAAAGTTGACCATGTTATTACCCCTTTAAGGATGCAATCTTTCGATACCCGACGCATAAGCCTCGCTAGAATGGGAGAAAACATTATCTGAAACGTCTACGTTCTTGACGTTTGAGAACAATGTATCAATACCATTGGCACCAGCTGTAGCAACAAGAGGACCATATAGAAGGCGTAACTCAGGATCATTGATTGAGTGATAGTTGTAGACCAAGCCATCAACTGATTCGCTTAGCAAAAGAAAATCATCAGTGGACCTCATGGCTGCACCAAGCAGATGGACACCCGATATTGCATCGTACCTGCCAAACTCTGCACACGTTTCCGCCGCAGTGACCATGAGTTGTGCCCCAAGGCTATGCCCCACAAGTACAAGCGAGCGACTTTTGGTTTGAGCAATCAACTCGCCCAGAATACGACCAGCCTCCATGGAACGCGGTCTGCTCCTGATGAAGTCATAACCAGCTCTTACGGGTCTGGATAAGATTGCACCAACTCGAGCAGCTGTGCCGATTCTGGGAATTAACGACACGGCCTCCAAGTTAATGGGTGACTTACCTGCATTCCAATGAATTCTGAAAATCTCTGCATCCGGGTGAGTTTCTTGAATTAACCTAAGAATGCCCTCGCCATTTTTCCGAGCTGAGCGCATTCCTAGTGCCAAAATCACTGTTGGCCCCGAGCCATCAACTAGTTTCTCAAGTTCAAAAGCATCGTCACGGAATTCAAAAATCCTACTTGCAGACTGCTCATACGCTTTGACAATATTCTGCGGACGCAAACGGGCTCGAGAAAAGGGGTAGAGCACACCCTGGCAATCCGAGCACAACTTCCAGCGGCCAACATCAAGTAAGTCATCATGGCAAGCCATGTTTTTGCATCCAACGTTGTCACAGAATTGAGTTGGCCACCCACAGGAATCACAAGTGAAACAACTTGTAGGCGAATAGTTCGAATCCACTTCTTGGTGATAGGCATGTGTATTGCAAGCTGAACACCAACGTTTAATCCGAACCACAGAACTTGCATCAAGCAAAGTGACAAGAATCTCCAGTTGACTTTCATAAACTTCTACTCGGTGTTCGTAAAGTGCTTTTCGCCCTTGATTACGAGTCCTGCGTTTAATGTATTTGTAATGTGCAATCTGTGAGATGACATCTCTAACTGATTCATTTCGAGTTAGGGTCCGTGAGCCTTTCATCGAAAATTGGCCCGACGTAAGGTTTCCGCGGAAGTTCGCAATCCTACCCGTAGGGCTTGTAAGTTGGCCCTCAAAGGATCCATCACTGTTGCTTCTTACAACTAGTAATGGCTTTATGCTCATGAGATGAATATTATGTTGAAAACCCTCGCTAATCCTCAATTGATGCATAATGAGCGAAAGAGAACAACCTGAATGTTCTCATCTCGTATGGAACTTACCTGTGAATGGTTGACGGGCACGATACGCTTTTCGAAGTCCAGTAGATGAAATTTTGACAGTTTATTTGACAGTTTATGAGGCTGGAAAGACTCGCCGTGAATAGTTTGCGCAACTGAAACTTTTTGCGGAATACTTTGCAAACAAAGCATTATTCTTCCCGCACGCGAAACTATCTGCACCCACTTTTGAATCCTGTCGGTTGGAGGTTCGAGTCCTCTCGGGCGTGCCTCTCATCTGTGCCGTCTTTTGTTTGTGAGGACCTCAAACAAGTCGAATGCGATACAGTCACATAAATCGGCCCGGTTACTACAGGAGTTCTCATGTCAGATGAAAAACCAACAATTACCGTCAAGCCAAATGGTTCGTTTCGGGTAGCTGGCGCCACACTAATTGGGGCCGACGGTGAAGTTATCACCGATAAGGAAAGCTTCTCACTGTGCCGTTGTGGTGCTTCGAAAGATAAGCCATTCTGTGACGGCTCACATCGCGAAGTTGGTTTTGAAGATCCAGGAACTCATCCAAACGTTTCTTAAACGTTCAGTGCTGACTAACTAATGGTCAGCCGCGCTACGAGTTGTGAACCTGGGCTTTCATTCAACTCGTTCAACGAGAAGTTTCCGCCAGTCAGGCTGGAGTAGATTCCGAAACCAGCATTTGCTCTGCCACCTGCTGGACCCAAACCATCATCGAGAACTTCAACAATAATTTCATTTCCATCACGACAAACCTGAATCCATGTGTTCAACGCTTTTCCATGTCGGACAGCATTCGAAATTGCTTCCTCAAAAACCGCGGCAACATCGTAAGCACACTGGCCCATCAGCGACGAAACATTCGCATCGAGCGTGACATGAGTGGCACAAAGTCCACGCCACAACTTGCACTTGCGGGCGACCGCATCTGCAACTGTGAGCTGCGAATCAAAGGTGGCATGGAAAGGGTCCAAATCAAAAACAAGGCGGGCCTCGCGCAATGCCGCATTCAATGATGCAACATCACCAGCAGATGCAGCGCGATCAATTACTTACGACTACACGTGGTACATGTGCACGAAGCGAACAACTTCAGAAAGTCGACTAGTTGGTACTCCACCTAATTGCGTAGTTATCGCTGGTGCTAAAGCAAAAACGTACAAGATTAAGTTGAACTCTAAGGACTTCGGTAAGAATTTGCGTATTCGAGTAACGGCAACAACTGCCCTATATACGCAATCGCTCATTAGCCCAAGCACACAACCAATTAAGAAGTAGCACTTCGTTGTGTGGGTGTGCAGGATTATTTGTACACCCACATCACCCTACGTAGGCGCGCCGCAAATCAGATGGTTCCCGCGTCGAGCCCTTCTAGCACTTGAGTTGCTCGATCTTTTACGTCAGGCAAGTTGCTCAAGCGACGCAAACCACCCATTTGTTGAAACATTCGATGGTTCGATGAGAAAGTTTCTGAGTTTCTATCCAAGAAGTCCCAGTACAACGTGGTGAATGGGCAGGCGTCGTCGCCGGTGCGCTTCTTTGGGTCGTAAATACAGCTCTTGCAGAACTGTCCCATATTTGAAATGTATGCACCGCCAGCTGCATAAGGTTTAGTCATCAGCACACCATCGTCAGCGTACGTTGCCATGCCAATCACATTGGGAACCATCACCCAATCGGACGCATCAACGAAAACTTCACGCATCCAATTTAGGAACTCTTGAGGCGAGATTCCAGCAATGAGTGCAAGGTTGCTGAGCACCATGAGGCGAGGAATGTGATGGGTCCATCCACGCTCGTTAATGTCGCTCACAACCGACTTCACACAATTCATTTGTGTCTTCTCAGGATCATGGAACAACGGAAGCAGCGGTCGTGTGGCGTTCAGACTGTTGTTGTCACAGTACTTTTCACCCAGGAACCAATACATTCCATTGATGTATTCACGCCAACCGATGATTTGTCGAGCAAACCCTTCACATGACGACAAAGGGATGTCCCCCTCGGCAAATCGATTCAATGCCGCGCGCACGACTTCCGATGCATGCAAGAGGCCGTTATTCAAATAGGGACTGAGTAGCGAATGGTGTCCGCTCCAACTTCCATCCGGCATTGCATCTTCGAATGGACCGAATTCTTTGAAGTGATGAGTAAAGAAGTGTTTCATCTGGGCAAGTGCTTCGGCGCGCGTAGTCCCCCAGGTTTTTCCTTCCAACTTTCCCCATGCGCCTTCCGAATGTTCGCTGGCCACCTGGTTGTCAATGTCGTCGAATGTGAAGTAAAGCGGTGGGCCCCAATCGTGCACCTTAGGCGGAGGTAAACGATTTTCGGCATCGTAATTCCAAGCACCACCAACGGGTTCGCTTCCATCCATCAAAATTGCAAGTCGTTTGCGCTGGGCACGGTAGAAGTTTTCCATTGTGAAAGTGGATTGCTTTTGCGCCCATAACTCAAAAAGCGTTCTTGACGTGAGGAAAAAATTATTTTCCACAAATGTGGCACCGTGTTCTTCGAGTTGCTGCTTGAGTTTGAAAGAATTTGGTACCGCGCACACAAGTTCAGCACCGGGATGCTGCTCTTGAATGGTACGCAGTCCCTCAATTGTTGTGGCACTGTGCACATAGGTGACTTGCCAACCTTCGTGCTTCAGTTCATCTGCGAAATGCCTCGCACTCGATACTAAAAACTGCAACCGCTGTCTATGCCACTGTCGCCCGGTAAGCATCCGCTGACTTTCCACCAGCACAATGTGATCGGAATCTTTGTGCGCAATTTTCATTGCCCCATAATCACGATTCAGCTGATCAAAAGGGATATAGATAAGGCGACTCATGAGGCTCGCTTGCATCGTTCGGAACAATACTTCACGGAGTCCCAGTCGCGTTGCCACTTCTTGCGCCACTCGAATGACAAACCACATCGCTCGCATTTTTTAGGGGTAAACCCATTTTTTGTTTGAGCGACTCGCATGAGTTCACAGTAGCCCGAAGACCCATACCTCGCCTTTCGAGACCGTTGTCCCCCGGACGAATCACGGTTCCAATTCCTTGACAGCATCCTGGTGCGCTGGGAGTATTCGAACATGGACCCCAAGAGCACTCTTCGCACCGGCAGAATAATGTTGATTGCTTCTATTCCTGTTGCACTCTCACCTATTTTGCTGGCACTCATACTTGTGCCCGTAACCTGCGGTGGATTCAGCGGAGCCAACGAGGGCAACTGCGGTGCCGCTGCGCTGCCCTGGTTTCTATTCTTCTCAATTCCTTGCGGAATATTGTTAGCAATAGTTGGTGCGATTGTTTTGGCTGTTGGTGCTAGCCAAAAATCTGTCGCATCTCGTAAGCAACGTTACGAACAATAAGTTTTCGCGCGTTCACGTAGACTCACACGCATGAGTACTGAAGTTTTTCGCGATCACATTGCCATGCCTTGGGCAAACGGTGCTGGCATCACATACGAAATTGTTCGCTCGCCTGAAACTGGTGACTTTGACTGGCGCATCAGCCTTGCTGACATTGACGACGACGGACCATTTTCTGTACTCGACGGCATTGACCGCTGGATTGTGTTGCTTGAAGGCGACCACATCATTCTTGCTAGTGACGAAGGTGACCACCGCGTTGAAGAACACGTGCCCTACGCATTCCCAGGTGAACTCGCAGTTGACTGCACCTTGGGTTCAGGGCCGGCCCGCGATCTCAGCATTATGACGCGACGTGGCCACATCGATTCGTGGGTAGAAGTTTTGACCGAAGGTTCTCACGACATTGATGCATCCCGAGGCACACATGTGATCGTGTGCCTCGCGGGCGAAACTGAATTCGATGAGGAAGAACTCGAATACCGTGACGCAGCAATCCTGACCGGCAATCCCCTAGTGACAACCACTGGAGCATGCGCGCACATCCAGCTGCAAGAGGTGTAGCAGATAAGCCCTACTTGACCTTTGGACTTGACTTTGAAAGCCACGTTGTCGGTGTTGAACCAGCACTTGATGCGGTGACCGCAACAGAAATGTACTTGCCCTTTTGAGCAGGCCTCAACGCAAGGGTTGCGGCTGTGGCTCGCGCAATTAACTTGCACGTTGCCGGGATAGTTGCTCGTGCTGAAGAAACTGCACGCGTGCACGCATACCACTTGTAACTGAATGTCGGCGCTGGTGCACCAGACCAAGTTCCCTTGTTCGCGAATAACTTGTACTTACCGCTCCTTGACGACTTAACGTTCGCCCCGCTGATGGTTGGCTTCTTTGAAGCAGCCGCTTTGACTGCAGTCACTGCCCACTGAGCTACGCAGGTTGTGTCAGCCGTTGGCATGATTGCATGACCAACTAACACATCAATTTCCTGGCCGTCAGCGGATGTGCAGGCCCAACCAGAAAGATGCTGGTTGGCAGGTGCGACCATGCTGCCAAGCCCAGGCGCAGAACCAATAACTCCTGACAAAGTATCCGGCGGAGTACCGCTTCCATCACCCGAAGCGAATGTGGTTAAAAGTCCTGAAATGTCGGTTACGCGATGTGCAAACAGCCACTCATTTGGGTTTGCGTTTAAGTACGTTCCAAGATCGGGTGAATTGACGACTCCGCCTGAAATAGCGTTCCAACTTGCAAAAATATTTCCAGCCACGGCCTGTGTAGTCACGTTGATGAACTTGTCGCCTATGAAAGCTCCATTATAAATAACACCCACACCTGACCCAATCGTGACGTTCACAAGTGCTGTATCAAAGCAGAATGTACAGGATTCAATTTGATCAAGTCCTGAACCAATTGTTATCGACGTAAGAGAATTGATATTGGCGAAGGCATGCACACCTATATGGTGGACGCTTTCTGGAATCGTGACAGATGTAAGTGCTGTGTATTCGAAGGCACCTGGGCCGATTCCATCGATACCTTCGTTGAGAGAAATACTCGCCAGACTCGTCGCTACAAAGAAGGCATTCGTACCGATACTGTGCAGGCTCGGCGGAAAATTTATACTCGCCAAAGAATAGTCCCCTTCAAATGCTGCGTCGGCAATAGCAACCACCCCGGAACCCAAAGTCACCGTTGTCAAATTAATGGATCGCGCAAAGGCGAGATAACCAATTTTCTCGACACTATCTGGAATAACCACTGACGTAAGTAATGGATCATTCAAAAATGCGTATTGGTCGATTTGGACTACGCCGTCCGGGACTACAAGTGCTCCAGCGCAGTCGTGATTTGCATAAACACTATTGTCAGAAATCAGAATCGTACCTGTTGTGCAGGCAGCAACTTCCGATGTCGCGGCATGGGCTGGTAGTGCCACAATAAATTGAGCCGCAAGTGCAACTAATGCCGCCATGGCAAATGAGCGAACTTTCACGCTGGAGGACTGGATCTGGTTGAAACGCATTGCGGCGGCTCACTCTCACTCGGACTACATTAAGTGCGGCCACACTCAACTGAACTTTTTGTAAAGATAACAGCAGCCGTTATAACTGAGAGAGATTAAAGATACTTATGTGCCAGAAAATTATTTTCAAGACGTAATGCCTGGTCGATTCATACCTATATGTCCGTTATATCCGTTGCGAATTTGGCAATCCGATAGTCTCGTGCAGTGACTGAAACTGTGACCACTCGGCCGACATCTACCTACAGAAATGACATCCAAGGTCTGCGCGCGATTGCCGTAATCCTGGTGATTCTCGGACACGCTGGGTATGCCAGATTTGCAGGCGGATTCATCGGTGTTGATGTCTTCTTTGTTATCAGCGGTTTCGTAATTACCCAATTGATTCTTCGCCAAGACAACACCTCGGTTTTAGCAAATGTTCGACAGTTCTATAAGCGTCGCGTTTTGCGCATCGTACCCGCAGCAACAGCTGTACTGGTGATTACAGTTTTTGTTGCCTACCACTTGATGGCTGAGAATTTTGACCCGCAACTTCTTACCGACACCCGATGGGCATCATTATTCGCCGCCAACTGGGAGATGATTCGCACAAGTAGCGATTACTTCTCGACCGGCGTTCCACCATCACTCGTCACACACTTTTGGTCGCTAGCCGTTGAAGAACAGTTCTACTTTGTCTACCCCTTGATTGTTTTTTCAATCGTGCGCACAGTACCGGCAGAACGACGCATTGCCTTCATGCGGGCATTTCTTATGCTCGTAATCGTCGTGTCAGGAGCATGGGGATTTCATGCTCACATAGTGAATCCCGTTGCTGCGTACTATTCGCCGTTCACCAGGTTTTGGGAGCTTGGACTTGGTGCGTTGGCTGCACTTCCGCGTACCGAAAAGTTCCGGGTTAGTAAGCCCATTCACACAGGAATTGGCGTCGTGTCCCTCGGTGCAATTGTTTACGCCGCAATGACCTTCGATCCTGCAACAAGGAACCTGAGTGTGTGGATGTGGCTACCTGTGGTGGCAACTGCTGCACTCTTGGTCACCGGAACCACTTCACATCTAGCGCAATTTATTGGGGCACAACCACTGCGCTACATAGGAAACATTTCCTATTCGCTGTACTTATGGCATTTCATTTGGTTACAGCTGCCGTTACAGATGCCACTCGAAGAGCTTCCTCGACACTTAGCGCTCTTTGGAATTGTTGGGGCACTCGCGTGTGCTGTGCTTTCCTACCATCTGCTGGAAAATCCAATTCGTCATTCCAGGAAGTTGGCGGGAAATGGATGGTCCGTGCTGGTGTTACTCATTGCATCTGTAGCAATGACATGGCTTGCCGCTGGGTTAGTTGAGAATTTTTATAACACAGCAAACGGGTACTAATTTATTTTGTTAAACGCTTGGCGTGTAACGCCACGAGCTTGACGTG
>CANGDT010000052.1 GCA_947452755.1 Actinomycetota bacterium | reverse complement strand
GTCGTTGCTCAATGCAGGTGTTCCATTGAAGGCACCAGTTGCAGGCATTGCAATGGGTCTGATCTCAGATGAAATCGATGGCAAGACTGAATACGTTGCGTTGACCGACATCCTTGGTGCCGAAGATGCATTCGGCGACATGGACTTCAAGGTTGCCGGTACAAAGGAATTTGTTACCGCGCTTCAGTTGGATACCAAGCTTGATGGCATCCCAGCATCTGTACTTGCAGGTGCATTGACCCAGGCTCGCGAAGCACGTCTTGCGATTCTTGATGTCATGCTTGAAGCAATTGATACACCTGATGAAATGTCAGTCCATGCACCACGCATCATCACTGTCAACATTCCTGTTGACAAGATTGGTGAAGTCATTGGTCCAAAGGGCAAGATCATCAACCAGATTCAAGAAGAAACTGGCGCAGACATCACCATTCGTGATGACGGCACGGTTTACATTGGTGCAACCAACGGTGAAGCAGCAGAAGCTGCCCGCGCCCAGGTGAACGCCATTGCAAACCCAAGCATGCCTGAACTTGGCGAACGCTACATGGGCACAGTTGTGAAGACAACAAACTTCGGTGCCTTCGTATCTTTGTCACCAGGTAAGGATGGTCTTTTGCACATCAGCCAGCTTCGCAAGCTTTCGGGCGGCAAGCGCGTTGAGAACGTCGAAGATGTTCTCAAGGTTGGCGACAAGGTTCACGTCGAGATTGCTGAAATCGATCCTCGCGGCAAGCTTTCGCTTGTTCCTGTTGTCGAAGGCGAAGAGTCATCTGACGCTGCAGGCGACGAAGACTAAATAACGTGGCATCACGCACTTCCGCTGTGGTCCTTGGGCATGAACAACGCCCAGGGACCACACGCACGTTATTAACCGCTGATCAAGGCGGCTTAGTAAAGCGCACAGTATTGCCGAGTGGCTTGCGCATCATCACTGAACAGATGCCTTCTGTTCGTTCGGCCGCAATTGGCATCTGGGTGAACGTTGGTTCACGGGATGAAGTTGCGTCTCAAACAGGGTCTGCCCATTACCTCGAGCACTTGTTGTTCAAGGGCACGAAGTCACGAAGCGCACTCGACATTTCATCAGCCATCGATGCTGTTGGTGGCGAAATGAATGCGTTCACTTCAAAAGAAGTCACTTGTTTTTACAATCGCGTGTTGGATACCAGTTTGCCGACGTCAATCGAGATTCTCGTTGACATGATTACTTCTGCCACAATTGCTACGGCTGATGTTGATCAAGAGCGATCGGTTGTTCTCGAAGAAATCTCGATGCGCGATGATGACCCATCTGACATCGTGCATGAATTATTTGCGAAAGAAATGTATGGCGATGCACCACTCGGTCGCTCAATCCTGGGTACTTCTGAGAATATTGGTGCTCTTTCACGCCGTTCAATTCATGGTTTTTACAAGAAGTACTACACACCAGACCGTCTTGTTGTTTCTGTTGCGGGCAATGTTGATCATGCCCAGGTAGTCAAACGAGTTCGACGCGCGTTTGAAAAGGGTGGCGTCTCATTGGATGGTGACACCTCACCATTTGTTCCTGCCAAGGTAAAAACAAAAATCAATCGTGCTGGTGGTGTCGCAAAGTTCAACAAAACAACGGAACAAGCAAACCTCGTGATTGGTGTTCCGGGTCTTGATCGCGCTGACGAACGCCGATTTATTTTTAGTGTTTTTAATGCCGCGCTTGGTGGCGGAATGTCTAGTCGCCTTTTCCAGGAAGTGCGCGAGAAACGCGGTTTGGTTTACTCAACATATTCGTATGGACAACAGTTCCAAGATTCAGGTATGGCTGGCGTTTACGCGGGTTGCCAGCCTCAGCGCCTAGATGCGGTCCGCGAAGTTGTGACCGCAGTCCTTGATGATGTTGCTGCCAACGGTATTACGGCTGAAGAGCTTGAACGTGCAAAGGGTCAGGTCAGCGGCGGAATGGTCCTGGGTCTGGAAGACACGTCATCACGTATGAGTCGGATTGCCCGTAGCGAAATGAACAACGGTTATGTTCCTTCTGTGTCTGAGGTACTTGAACGCGTGGCGGACGTTACCCTTGAAGATGTCCACGCGTTGGCTCACCACTTGTGGTCACAAGAACGACTAACCGCAATCGTTGGACCGGAGTAATAATGAACATCAAAGTTGGCGTTCTCGGTGCCCGTGGTCGTATGGGTGCCACTGTTTGCGAAGCTATAAATTCTGCTTCCGATTGCCAGCTCGTTGCCGCTCTTGACATGGGTGACGATCTGCAAACGCTGGTAACCAATGGCGCGCAAGTTGTTGTTGATTTCACCGTGCCTGATGCTGTGATGGCTAATCTGGAATTTACTGCTGCACACGGAATTCATGCTGTTGTGGGTACTACGGGCTTCACGGCCGAGCGTTTAGAGAAAGTCGCCGGCCTGGTATCTGCTAATGAGGCAAACATTGTGATTGCGCCGAATTTTGGTTTGGCTGCAGTACTGATGATGCAGTTCGCAAAGCAGGCAGCGCCTCATTTCGAAAGCGTAGAAATTGTCGAGTTGCACCACCCGCGTAAAGCTGATGCCCCAAGTGGAACTGCCCGACGAACTGCGGAATTGATTGCCTATGCGCGTCGCAAGGCTGGCAATGAACCAATGCCTGATGCAACCAGCGATGAAGTTGATGGCGCGCGCGGTGCACTTATCGATGGCATCCCCGTTCACAGTGTTCGTATTCAAGGATTGGTCGCTCACCAAGAAGTAATTTTGGGTGGCCCAGGTGAAACGTTGACTATTCGTCATGACTCATATGATCGTGAATCTTTTATGCCAGGGGTGTTGTTGGCAGTGCGCAAAGTAAGCCAAACACCTGGATTGACTTACGGTCTCGAACACCTACTCGGCCTTTAGCAGCCGTGGCTAAGAGAATTGCATTCGCGCTTGGCGTTGTCTTGGCGGTCTACATGCTGTTCTCCGCATTGCGCGGTATTGATCTGATTCAATCTGGTGATCTTGCTGCCCAAATAATGGGTGTGGCTGTTGTTCTGATTCCTGTGGTGGCGTCCTATCTGATCTACCGCGAAGTGCGCTTCGGTTATGCGACTGCGCGGATCGGCAAGGCTATGGATGAATCGTTACTTCCCACGTTTGGGATGACTACGGAGCAGGAGTCCGCATACCTTGATGCAGCTCTGGAAAGCGCGCGCGCGGATGAATCCAGTTGGTCCCGTTGGTATTGCGTGGCAATCGGCTATGACTTGAATAACGACCGTAAGCAGGCACGTGAATCAATGCGTCAGGCAATAGCGCTATTCCAAGCCGAACACCTGTAGAGACTTAGTTGAATAGCCCAAAGTGCCGTAGGACCGCCGCTGTGAAAGCGGCAACTACAACAACAACAATGAATGGTGCTTTGAGTTTCAGCGCCACCATAGATGCTCCGAGGGCCGGAACCCGCGCATCAATTGTTAGTGATTTTCCGTGGGCGAAAGTTTGAACGGTTACTAGTGCGACAAGTAAGGCAATCGGAAGCAATTTGGTGATGTGTCCAACGACAGGTTTCTCTAACCATTCGCGCGGAATCACTCCGCCGAGCCACTTCAGTACAAAGCACGCCCCACTAGCAATCAGGATTGTTGTCCACATCAGGTTGGCTCGTTTCGTTGTGCGTAGCCAAATACGAACGCGATAATCGAGGCGGCGAGCACTGGTAGTCCGGGGGACAGGATTGGAGTCGTTGCCAGTGCAATGAGCGCAGCACCACAGGCAACAATCACATGAGTCTTAGTCTTAATTTGGGGCCACACCAAGGCAAAAAGACCAGCCGCAATAGCGGCATCGAGACCAAATGTTTTTGGATCACCGATTGTGGTGGCTGCCAGTGCACCGAGCAAAGTGGCAAGGTTCCACAAAACGAATACCGAAAGCCCCGTGGCCCAAAACCCAAGTCGGGAGGCGCGCCCTTCGAAAGTTGTTTCATCTTGGGCAAGTGCCATCGCGGTGGACTCATCGATTGTGAGTTGGCTGGCTACGATTTTGGAAAATCCCGTGCTGTTCAGAATTGGACCCAGTCGCATGGCGTAGGCAGCGTTTCGGGTTCCGAGGAGGGTTGCAGCAGCTATGCCAGCCATGCCTGTCCCACCGGCGGCAATCGTGCTTACGAGTGCGAACTGACTTCCTCCGGTGAACATCAAGATCGACAGTGCGCATGTTTGTGCGACGGTCAGGCCTGATGTGGTGCCGAGCGCGCCGAATGAAACACCGTAGGTCGCCACAGCTAGACCGATGCTGAGTGCATTGCGCACGATCACACGGCGGGTGTGCTCCCACGATTCAGGTGCGGACTGCGCTGTCATAGTTGCCAACTCTATGGGTGCGGGGGTTCATATTGCGTTCGGAGCCAAACGGGTCTAGGCTTATTTATGAAACCTGATGGTTGCATAAATCGCTGCTACGGGCCTATCTAAGGATGAGAGACGACACATGCTCGGCAATTTCTTAATCGGATTGCGTGAGGGCCTCGAAGCGGCCCTCGTTGTCAGCATTCTCATTACGTATCTTGTGCGCACTAATCGCCAGCACCTTATCAAGGCAGTCTGGCGTGGGGTAGTAGTCGCAGCGGCTGTCAGTGCAATCGTCGGCATTACATTGCAGCTTGTCTCGGCCGAACTCTCTGACAAGATCGAACCGATCTTTGCAGGTGTTATTTCAATTCTCGCCGTTGTCTTTGTGACATGGATGATTTTCTGGATGAAGCGCTCTGCACGTTCTATGTCTGGCGAACTTCGCTCTGCGCTCGATCGCGCTGAACTTTCAGGTGGAGCAACCGCTGTTGCGGTCATGGCCTTCCTTGCCGTCGCACGTGAGGGCGTCGAGACGGCGATTTTCTATTGGGCTGCTGCGCATTCAACTTCACATGCCCTGACGTCTTTCATCGGATTGTCGTTGGGCCTAGGTGCGGCTGTTGTGCTTGGTGTTGGCTTCTATAAGTCGACTCTCAAAATCAACCTTGGCACGTTCTTCAAAATTACTGGTGTCTTGTTGGTGTTTGTTGCTGCCGGCGTCCTTGCTGCTGGAATTCATGAATTCCAGGAAATTGGATGGTTGCCTGGTGTGGACAGTATCGCCGTTGACATCAGCTCAATGTTGCACACGGGCACGACTGTTGCAGTAGTCCTTGAAGGTTTACTCAACATCACGCCGACAATCACGACCCTGCAGGTCTTGGTCTGGGTCACCTACAGCGTTATTGTGCTCTGGCTGTTCCTGCGCACCGAGCAGGTCACCGCCCCGACAGAGATTGCCGAGCCTTCTCAGGTTTAGTTAAGGTCGCCCGATAGTCTTAGGGGCGTGGCTGAAGAGATTAAATTCCGTAGTGATGTAACCGTTGAATTGGTGAAAGAGTCCGCCAGCGACGCCGATGTTATTTGGGCCGCGCGCGTCTCCACCAAGGGTGACCAGTCACTTGACGAGATCAAGGAAGACACGAACGCTTCGGCTGGTTTGATTAACTACTTGATGCGCGACCGTCACGGCAGCCCATTCGAACATTCAGTGATGACATTCTTCGTCCAAGCCCCAATCTTTATGTGGCGTGAACATTTCCGTCACCGCATTGCCAGCTACAACGAAGAGTCAGGTCGCTATAAGGTTCTCGAACCTGTGTTCTATGTTCCTGGGCCCGAGCGGAAATTGATCCAAATCGGTAAAGCTGGCGCCTACGAGTTCGTTGACGGAACTCCAGAACAACTGGCAGTCGTCACTGAAGAGACAAAGAAGGCGTGCAAGGTTGCCTACGAGTCTTACGAGACGATGTTGGAATCAGGCGTAGCCCGCGAAGTCGCCCGTATCGTTTTGCCCGTAACTATCTACTCGTCCGCATACGTCACGATGAATGCACGCGCAATGATGAATTTCTTGAGCCTGCGTCGCAAAGCCGAGGGTTCACATTTCCCATCCTTCCCTCAACGCGAAATCGAAATGGTAGCGGAAAAGTACGAAGAAGCATTCGAAAAATTAATGCCACTTACTCATGCAGCGTTCGTTGCTAATGGGCGAGTAGCACCCTAACAACCTTCACAAGTTAAGGATGACCATGTCAGCACAAGAGGCCTTCGGCACAGTACTTACGGCAATGGTGACGCCGTTCACCGCTGACGGTTTAAAGGTTGACTATGACGCTGCCGCACAACTGGCATCAGATCTTGTTGACTTGGGCAACAACGGACTTGTCATCAACGGCACAACAGGTGAATCAGCGACAACTGACGAGCATGAAAAACTCGAACTTCTCAAGGTTGTTATTGATGCCGTTGGTAATCGCGCGAAAGTAATAGCTGGTGCAGGATCCAACGACACTGCTCACTCAGTCCTGCTAGCCAAGGACGCCGAGAAAGCTGGCGCTCACGGTTTATTGGTTGTTACGCCGTATTACAACAAACCGCCACAGGCCGGCATCCTGGCACATTTTCACGCAGTTGCTGATGCCGCCGAATTGCCGGTGATGGTTTATGACATTCCTGGTCGTGCTGGTGTCCCAATCAACTCAGAGACACTCATCAAACTTTCGGAACATCCACGAATCCTGGCAAACAAAGATGCCAAGGGTGACCCATGGTCAGCCTCCCAAGTGATGTCCAAGTGCGACCTTGCGTACTACTCCGGTGATGACACGCTCAACCTTGCATTGCTTTCTTTAGGTGCAGTCGGTGTTGTTAGCGTGACTGGCCATGTTGTGGCTGATCGCAACCGCCAAATTGTTGAAGCTGTTGCGCGCAATGATGTGCAAGCCGCACGCGCAATCAACAACTCACTTGTTCCAGTGGTCGAAGGAATCATGACTCGCACCCAAGGCGCAATCATGGTGAAGGCCGCACTGGAAATGCTTGGACGTGCAGGTGGTGGCGCAATGCGCTTACCGCTTGTAGTTGCCACACCTGAACAGCGCGAAGTATTGCGTGCTGATCTGCGCGCAGGCGGCTTCAACCTGTGACGCACGCACACCCAGAGTTGGGTTTGCCCCCGGTATTAACTGACGACACAGTGCGCATAGTCGCGCTTGGTGGCCTTGGCGAAATCGGTCGCAACATGACCGTACTCGAACACCGTGGACGACTTCTCATCGTTGACTGTGGTGTTCTATTCCCAGAAGACTCACAGCCCGGCATCGATTTGATTCTGCCTGACTTTGATTACATTCGCGATCGTCTTAATGATGTTGAAGCAATAATCTTGACGCACGGACATGAGGATCACATTGGTGCGGTTCCTTACCTGCTCCGTGAAAAGGCTGACATTCCGTTAGTCGGCTCGCAACTAACCTTGGCGTTCATTGAGGCAAAGCTCAAAGAGCACCGCATCAAACCGTATTCACTAACCGTCAAAGAAGGAATGACCGAAACATTTGGTCCTTTTGATGTCGAGTTTGTGGCAGTAAACCACTCCATTCCTGATGCACTCGCAGTTGCCGTAACGACTTCCGCTGGCACAGTCTTGATGACTGGCGACTTCAAAATGGATCAGTTGCCACTCGACGGTCGAACCACTGACCTGAATGCCTTCGGTCGACTAGGGGACAAAGGTGTTGACCTGTTCATGGTTGACTCCACGAATGCTGAAGTTCCTGGCTTTGTCACCAGCGAACGCGACATCGTGCCCGTTCTGGATCGAGTGATTGGTGCCGCATCCGGACGAGTCATCGTGGCATCCTTTGCATCACACGTGCACCGCGTCCAACAAATTATTGACGTAGCGACTAAAAACAATCGCAAGGTTGCATTCATCGGTCGCTCAATGGTGCGCAACATGGGTGTCGCAAAGGATCTGGGTTATCTGACAATTCCAGATGACGTGCTGATCTCACCAGATGCAATCTCCGAAATGCCAGACGACCGCGCCGTGCTGATCTGTACAGGGTCGCAAGGTGAGCCGATGGCAGCGCTGGCACGCATAGCGAACCGCGATCACGCAATCACGGTAGGTGAAGGCGACACAGTCATCCTGGCATCCTCGCTGATTCCCGGAAACGAAAATGCAGTCAACCGCATCATCAACGAGCTCACACGCTTCGGTGCCCATGTTGTCCATAAAGGCAATGCGCTCGTCCACGTATCCGGTCACGCAGCCGCTGGCGAACTCTTGTACTGCTACAACATCGTTAAGCCAAAAAACGTAATGCCAATACATGGCGAATGGCGTCACCTGCGCGCAAACGCGGCGCTAGCAATCAAAACCGGTGTGCCGGCACAAAACGTCATCCTTGCCGAAGACGGTGTTGTCGTAGACCTACGGAACGGACAAGCGCGAATCGTAGGCGCCGTCCCATGCGGGTTCGTATACGTCGATGGATCAAGCGTTGGTGAAGTCACCGAAACGCTACTCAAAGACCGGCGCACACTCGGAGAAGAAGGATTCATCTCCGTGGTCACAGCAGTCGACCTCGTACTACAAAAAGTTATCGCCGGACCAGAAATCCACGCACGCGGCTTCGGCGAAGACGACTCAATCTTTAACGAAGTCATGCCCAAGGTACAACAAACCCTCGAAAAAGCACTCGCCGACGGAGTAACAGACACCCACCAACTCGCCCAACTCGTCCGACGAGTCGTGGGCAAGTGGGTAGGCGAAAAACACCGCCGCAGGCCAATGATCGTGCCAGTTGTTATTGAGGGTTAAAACCCTCAATAACAACCAAGTAGACACTGTTTATTTCTTGGACAGCGGGGGCTGTCCAAGGTGAGGGTTAAAACCCTCAATAACAACCAAGTAGACACTGTTTATTTCTTGGACAGCGGGGGCTGTCCAAGGTG
>CANGDT010000051.1 GCA_947452755.1 Actinomycetota bacterium | reverse complement strand
CGCGAGCATGCCGGTCCCCACTTTGGCCCGTGTTGTGGGTGAAGCGCAGGGCAAGCATCTTTTTGAATTGTCGTGGGGTCGCGATCCACGAACTGTGACACCTGAACAGCATGATCGCAGTGTCAGTGCTGAAAACACATTCATGAGTGATGTTGATGATCCTGAAATTATTCATACTGAACTGTTGAACTTGAGCGATAAAGTTGCTCGACGCTTACGTGCAGGTAATGTGACTACGCGAACTGTGACATTGAAAGTTCGTTTCTCGGATTTCACAACAATCACGCGCAGTAAGTCGGTAGCAATTCCAACCGATGTTGGTAACGATATTTATGCAATAAGTAAAGGGCTGTTTGAGGCGTTGCATTTACAGCGCGCTCGCATTCGACTCGTAGGTGTGAAAGCTGGAAATTTGGCAGATGCAGATGACTTTGTTGACCAGATGTCGCTAATTCCAGAGGCGCGGGAATCTGGGTGGCGCGAAGCGGAGCAGGTTGTCGACAAGGTGGCTGAAAAGTTTGGGAAATTGGCGATACGCCCGGCGCGGTTAATTCGTCGCCGTGACTCTCAAAAACCCCGACCTGTTGACGACAATTGACCCGTCACCCCCGATCGAAAAAATCTTGCGGGAGTGGGCTGGCGCCTTATAAATGCCCAAAATGTCTGGAGTGCACAGGACTTAACTACAAATCGGGCGTATCCTTAAAGCACGAGCTTCACCCGTGGGGCTGATTTAAACACTGGAAAGAAGATGTAATGCCACTTTCAGATCATGAGCAAGAGCTTCTTGCCCAGATGGAACGTGCGCTGGCGTCTGAAGATCCACGATTTGCCTCAGCGTTCCGCAATCCAAAGATTCGCCGGGGAGTGCCCAAAAACACGGGACTAGCCCTGGTAAGCATCTTTACCGGCATCGCAATCTTGATTGCTGGAGTGGCTACATCAATACCTGCGTTAGGCATTGTGGGGTTTGTTGCGATCGTTGCGGGCACCACGATGATTGTTTCGGCACCTCGCAAGAGCGCCGGAGTCGCTGGGAATCTCAAAGGGAAAGCTAGCTCTACAAAGTCCGGATTTATGGAAGGTCTCGAAGGCCGCTGGGAACGCCGTCAGGACAACCAGTAAACAACTGTTCGCTACAACGAAAAGAATGAATCATGACTGTCCACAAAGCTGACATCGGTAATTTCGTCGAGGATTTTGTTGTTGGCGATGTGTACCAGCATCCGCTCGGTCGAACAATTAGCGAGACCGATTCAACATGGTTTACTCAACTCACAAACAACACAAACCAGAATCATTTCAACGCCCACTACGCTCAGCAGAATCCAATTACTGCCGGTCGCATCATTGTGAACTCAGGATTTACCGTTGCACTAGTTCTTGGTATGTCTGTGATTGACATGAGTCAGCATGCCGTAGCGAACCTTGGTTGGACTGACATCAAACTGACGTCTCCTGTCTATGTGGGCGACACGCTGTATGCAGAAAGTATCGTCCTTGATATTCGTGAATCAAGTTCACGACCAGATTTTGGTATTTTGACGATGCGAACCCGTGGGCTGAATCAGGATGGCATCGAAGTGATGTCGTGGGTTCGTACTGTCATGATTCCTAAGCGTTCTTCAGGTATCGGCCAGGATTATTTCCCACAGGCAGTTACCGGCCCTCTGGTTTAGCGCACTGAATGCGTCGTTTCTTTTCGCTAGTTTTTTCCTTGGCCGTTCTCGGTTTTATTGCCTATGTGGGTTACTCAATGTTCTCGGCGTGGCTAAATCCCACACCAGTTGAGGTGCCGGTCGAAGACGGTCGACCTGTTATTGCTGTGACGCAGCCCGCGATTACACCTTGGTCCAAGAAAATTGATAACAGCGGGTATGACATTTCTTCACCGCAGTGCAACACTACCTATCCAACTGCGTCAGTTGGATTTGCGATAGTGGGATTGAATTACGGAAGACCCTTTACAAAAAATCCATGTATCAAGAGTGAGTTGAAGTGGGCTCGCAACCACGATGGTTACGCCATCTATATCAACATGGCCGATCCTGGTTCAGGTTCGGCAACTCGTTATGGGCAGCGCATTGCTGCTGACACAATCGCTCGGCTTCACACACTCGGCGTACCCACAAGCGTTCCAATTTGGCTGGACATTGAAACGAATAATTCGTGGACCGATTCAAGTCGGTCGGTTCAAGTGATCACAGAAACGATGACAGTTTTGGCTGCTGCTGGTCACCCGGTGGGAATTTACTCAGTACCTGTGCATTGGTTTGAAATCACGATGAACGCGACTATCAAGACACCGACCTGGCTTGCGTTGGGAGCCTATACAAAAGTCGATCGTGCGGTGTCTGATGCCAAGGCAGCCTGTCTAGATGTGTCGTTTGGAAATCAAACCCCTTCCATAATTCAGTTTGTGACTACTAAGAATGGGCGAGCCCTCGACCACAACTACATGTGTGGTGCACCTGATGGCCTGGTAGCTCCGGGTAACTAGGCCCTAGCTAGCGATTTGCCCTTTATTTGCAAGGAAAATTAATTTTTTTGGCCGTATTCCGGGGACATCTGAAAATTTTCATCCACTTTCCACCACCTCAAATTTCGCACTTAAACATGGGTTGAACGCCAAAAAATAATACAAATGTGAAAATTGATTACTAAATGGGGTTGACGGTGGAGGAAAATGGAGTAATCTGGGACAACTAGGTGACCTGGGGAAGGGTTGCCACTAGTGGGGAGGGTCTAATCCATGTTTTTGGGCACCCATACCCCCAAGTTGGACGACAAAGGTCGGCTCATCCTTCCCGCTAAATTCCGCGAACCGCTCACAACTGGCTTAGTGATGACCAAAGGCCAAGAGCGCTGCGTTGTGGTGTGGCCAAGTGAGCAATTCCATATCCATGCAGAGTCATTACGCCAGCGCTCACAGAACAGTGAAAAAGTGCGGGCATACACTCGCGTATTTTTCTCATCTGCATTCGACGACACCGCTGATAAGCAAGGTCGCATCACAATCCCAGCGCCGCTGCGCGAATGGGCAGGTCTAGATCGTGAACTCGTTGTCGTAGGTGCTGATACCCGCGTTGAAATTTGGGACAAAGGCGCCTGGGAGCAGTACCTCACAAGTCAAGAAGACAGCTTTGCTGCTCTTGATGAAGAAGCGGTGACTTCATGATCCGCCACAATGCACACACTTCCTCAAGTAATGGCACTTTTGGCCTTCGGCCGTTGAGTGATTCCTGGCGCACCTTCCCCGGTGCCAGGCTCGTCAACGGCCGAGGACTAAAGGCGGACATTGCTCGAGACTCATCCGAAGTGCGCTAATGGCCACGTTCACGCATGAACCTGTGCTGCGTCAGCGTTACCTTGACCTGCTTGCACCAGCGATGCTTGTAGACGGAGCAGTTGTTGTAGATGCCACATTAGGACTAGGTGGTCATGCCGAAGCGGTACTCGAGATGTTCCCAAATGTGCGACTGGTTGGACTGGATCGAGATCCGCAAGCACTAGATATGAGTCGCGAAAGACTTGCCCGGTTTTCCCCACGAGTTGAATTTGTTCATGCCGTCTATGACCAGATTGGCGAATCGCTGGATTCACTTGGTATCGCTTCAGCGCACGGAATTCTTTTTGATCTCGGAGTGTCTTCGATGCAGCTTGACAATGTGGAGCGCGGATTTTCGTATTCACAAGTTGCTCCACTAGACATGCGAATGAATGGAACAACAGGTCAAACGGCTGCGGATGTCGTCAACACTTATGGCGAACATGAACTCATTCAAATCCTTCGTAATTACGGTGAAGAAAAGTTCGCGCCACGCGTTGCACGGGCAATTATTCGCGAACGGGAAATTGAGCCGTTTAGCACGAGTGACCGTTTGGTTAATGTAGTGCGCGATGCCATCCCGGCGGCTACTCGTCGCACCGGCGGCAATCCAGCAAAGCGAACTTTTCAGGCGCTACGTATTGAAGTTAATGATGAACTCGCGGTACTTGAGCGAGCCATTCCTGCTGCGTTGGATTCGCTTGCACTCGGGGGTCGAATAATCGTGATGTCTTACCAATCACTCGAGGATCGCATTGTTAAGAATGCCTTCAAAGTGGGTACAGAATCAACGACACCTGTTGACATGCCGTTTATTCCCGAATCGGACAAGCCGTGGTTGAAGTTTCTGACCCGTGGGTCAGAAACTGCAACAGATGTCGAAGTGAGTGAAAACCCGAGGGCCGCGTCCGTGCGATTGCGTGCCGCTGAACGAATCGGAGATGCAGCATGAGTGCAATGCCAGCGCGCAGCCCGCGCACACCAAAACCAGCACCGATGACACGTAGCCTGAAAGCCGTGCGCGCAAACGTCGCACCTATAATTAGTCCTATCGCACAGGCAATTCCAGTCCAAATACCTGAGGAAAAAGCTTCTAAGAAGACCTTCACATGGTTTGTCTTGATTGTTGCTACCCTCGGGCTTTTCTCGTCCCTGTGGATCAATACCCAGTCGGCACAAGCGTCCTTTCAAAAGCACGCACTTCAAAATCAACTTTCGCAAATGGTGTCAACACAGCAAACGCTCATGCGCGAAGTTCAGTCAGCTGAATCGCCAGACAAGTTGGCTGTGTTAGCTAAAAAGATGGGGATGGTTCCTGCTTCATCTCCAGTCTTCCTCCGCCTTTCAGATGGGAAAATTCTCGGCACGCCATCGCGTGCGAAAGCCGGTCATTAATGTCTTTCGGAACAGGTTCACAGCAACCACCGGTATTGCCGCCGGATGACCACGCGATGGTCCCTGTTGCAACCGTGACCCTACGTGACCCTCAAAAACGCATGAAAATTATGTCGTTTGTTTTCTTGATCATCATTTCGTTGTATGCCGCGCGACTAGTTGAATTTCAAATCATTCAAGGGCCGGCACTCGCCAAGCAAGCGAAATCTACGCGTGTGCAAACAGTTGTGCTTCCAGCTCAACGCGGCACCATTACGGATGCGAACGGTGTTGTGCTTTCGACAACCATCATGTCGCGCGACGTTGTTGTTGATCAGCTCCAAATTAAGCGTCCCGCAGTTGTTGCGGGGCTATTGGCCCCTTTTCTCACCATTCCTAAGAGCGAAATCCAGAAACGAATCACAGGAAAGAAGCGCTTTGCATACGTGGCGAAGCAAGTCCCAATTGAGACATGGAAGAGAATTAAAGCGGCAGAGATTGTTGGTGTGTCGAGTGAGCCGAATACAACTCGTCTTTACCCAACTGGAACCGTTGCTTCGACCTTGCTTGGTTATGTTGGTGCGGACGGACATGGATTGGGCGGTTTGGAGTATTCGCTTGATAAGGACCTCTCAGGCAAGGATGGTTCACTAACTGTCGAGCAGGTCAATGGTCGCGAAATTCCAACCAGTGCGCGCGACAGTATCGATCCGGTGAATGGCACAACGTATCGTCTGACCATCAATAGCGACCTGCAAGCGGTGGCGGAAACGGCGCTAGCTGCGCAGGTGAAACTTTCGCACGCAATTGGCGGGCAAGTAGTTGTGATGGATCCGAAAACTTTCACAATTTTGGCAATGGCGTCGGCACCTGTTTTTGATCCCAATCATCCTTTTAAGACCTCTGACTCGGCAAAGCGCAACTCAACTGTGACAGATGTTTTCGAACCTGGTTCAACCGCAAAAGTTATGACTATGGCGGCGGTAATTGAGGAAAAGAAGTCGACGCCAACAACGCGTTACATAATTCCGTCAAAACTTCCTCGTGCAGACCGTGTATTTCATGATGACGTTCCCCATGGTGTGTGGCATTTGACACTCAACGGTGTGCTTGCAAAATCGAGCAACATGGGAACGATTCTGGCGTCAGAAAAAATCGGCAAGAAGAAGTTTTATTCGTATTTGAAGAAATTTGGAATTGGCGAACCTACTGGTTTGAATTTCCCTGGCGAAAGTTCTGGCTTGTTGCCGAAATTGAGTAACTGGTCAGGTTCGTCGTTCCCGACTATTGCCTTCGGTCAGGGCCTTTCGGTGACCGCGCTTCAGGTGGCCAGCGTCTATTCAACTATCGCCAACGACGGTGTGCGTTATACGCCGACACTTGTGGCTGGATCAACGGACAGTAAAGGTAATTACACCCCGACTACTCGCTCAGAGGGTGTGCGCGTTATTAGTCCTGCGACAGCAAAGTCGTTACGCATGATGCTTGAAAGCGTGGTGTCCGCCGAAGGTACCGCGCCGCAAGCGCAGATTGATGGGTACCACGTCGCTGGTAAGACGGGTACGGCAAACCGCATTGGAAGTAACGGTACATACAGCGGATACACAGCGTCATTCGTTGGTATGGCACCGGCGGAAAATCCTTCGCTCGTCGTTGCAGTGATGATTCAACGCCCGCAGGGTGCCCACTTCGGCTCGCTAGTTGCCGCACCAGTGTTTAAAACTGTGATGACATTTGCTCTGGCTCAACAGCGCATCCCACCATCGCCTGCCAAGCTGGCTAACATTCCAGTGAAGTGGTGATGTGATGACAATCCGTCCTGTAGTTGATGGCGTCGCATTGAGCGAGGTTGCCCGTGTAGTTGGTGGCGTGCAATCAGGTGGGGAAGTTCATGTCACGGGTATTACTCATGATTCGCGTGCAGTTCAACCGGGGGATTTGTACGTGGCAATTCCTGGATTTACTCGACATGGCATCGAATTTGTTGATGAGGCCATTGCTCGAGGTGCGGTGGCAGTGGCGAGTGACGCGTCAGGAATCGACGCACTGACCGTCGACTTTCCATCAATAGCCATGCATGCTCCGAGATTCGACATGGCGCTTGCCGCGGCCGAGGTTTACGGACACCCAGAGCGCGCCCTCACCATGATTGGTGTGACAGGCACAAATGGTAAGACCACAGTGACGCACTTGATTCGGTCGTTGTTACTTGATTCTGGTAAGTCAGTGGGCCTGATTGGAACGGTGGGCACGTTCATCAATGAAGAAGAGATTGAGTCAATTCGAACGACACCAGAGTCGCCTGACTTATTCGCCTTGTTGGCTGTTATGCGTGAACGTGGCGTTGAATTTGTTGCAATGGAAGTATCCAGTCACGCACTTGCTTTAGGGCGAGTTGCCGGAATCGTGTTTGATGAAGTTCTCTTTACGAATTTGTCTCAGGACCACTTGGATTTCCACGAAACTCTAGAAAATTACTTTGCTGCGAAGGCTACGTTGTTCGCGGAGCAAACTGCTCGCCATGCGATTGTGTGTATCGGCGACGAATGGGGTGCTTCGCTGGCGTCGGGCATTAACTACCCGCATGTAACAGTTGGGGCGCGCGCCGATGTGAGTGTGGAAGATGTAGTGCTCGTAGGCGACCACACATCCTTCACATTATCGACTTTGGGTAGCGCGCCAATTGAGTGTGAAGTTCCATTACTGGGGGCATTCAATGCGATGAATGCAGCAATGGCATTGAGCTATGTGGCTTCGATTGGAATTGAAATGCCTGCGGCAGTCGCTGCGCTGAAAAACGCTCGGCAAATTCCAGGCCGATTTGAACTGATCGTTTCGCCAACAGGTGCACGCATCGTTGTGGATTATGCCCACACACCAGATGCAGTGGAGAAAGTTCTCCAGGTGCTACGAGCAACTCAGCCAACACGAATTATTACGGTCTTAGGTTGCGGGGGTGATCGCGATTCAGCAAAGAGATCAGTGATGGGCAAGGTAGCCTCCGAAGGATCTGATGTGGTTTTTGTGACCGACGACAATCCACGCAGCGAAGATCCAGCAACAATCCGTGCAGCAGTCATGTCTGGTGTAGATCGGTTGTGTGCGGAAGTGCATGAGATTGGTGATCGCCGATCTGCAATTACTCAAGCAATAGCGTTGGCAGGTCCGAACGACGTTGTAGCAATCCTGGGCAAAGGCCACGAAGTTGGGCAAGAAATTGCGGGCACGATAGCCCCGTTCGATGATCGCCAAGTTGTCCGTGAGGTCCTTCATCATGCATAACATGACTCTTGAAGAGATTGCTGCCGTTGTTCATGGCGTGGTTGTCGGAGAAGCAGCAACAGTTGTACGCGGGATAAGTACAGATTCGCGAACTGTTCAGCCCGGCGATCTTTACTGCGCAATTGTCGGCGATCGTGTTGATGGCCACGATTACGTTGCTCAAGCTATTGAGCGAGGCGCAACTGCGGTGTTGTCGAGTCGCGAAGTTGACGCGCCATGTGTCGTAGTTAGTGACATCGCAAAACGACCAGGATCTGGAAATGTCGATGTCGTCATCGGCGCACTTGGTTCACTGGCTTGCCATGATCGCCAGCTCTGGTCCGAAGTCAATGTCGTAGGTGTCACGGGCTCATCTGGGAAGACATCCACCAAAGACTTGATTGGGCAAGTGCTAGGTGAATTAGGGCCAACGGTGGCGCCGGCGGGGTCGCCAAACAATGAGTTGGGCCTACCGCTCACGCTGTTGACGATTGCATCAGATACGCGATTTGTTGTGGCTGAAATGGGAATGCGCGGACACGGACATATTGAATACTTATGTGAGATTGCTCGACCAACAATTGCAGTTATTACCAATGTGGGTCATGCGCATGTGGGCGAAGTTGGGTCGATTGAGGAAGTAGCCGAAGCCAAAGCTGAACTTGTTTCGGCAATTCCAGCGACAGGTACAGTCATCCTTAACGCAGATGATTTCCATGTCATGGCGATGGTAAAAAATTCCATCGCCCCAGTTGTCACATTCGGCCGAAGTGAGTCCGCCGACGTTCAGGCCAGAAATGTGACAACCACATCACGTGGTGGCTGCGCATTTGAGTTGAGTTATGGCGGTGAATCGGTCCATGTCGAGTTGGCGCTTGTCGGTGAGCACCATGTATCAAACGCATTGGCTGCAGCAGCAGTCGGCGTAGTCAGCGGCATGGACTTGGACACCATTGCTCGTGCTCTGGATAATTCAAAGTTGCTCAGCAAATGGCGTAT
>CANGDT010000050.1 GCA_947452755.1 Actinomycetota bacterium | reverse complement strand
GAATTGTGAGGATTTGGGAGCCGATTGCATGATGCGGATGAATCATTTGCAATTGGAATGGCAATTAGCGCGAACGACGGTTCCTCTCGTCTCCGCTGACAAGAAACCCCACCCTACAAGGTGGGGTTTCTTGTCTTGGTACTTTTGAGTTATGTCGACTATTGACTTTAAGAAGGAACTTCCCGAGCTTTATAAGGGAAAAGCGGATTGGGTTGAGGTTAAAGTTCCTCCCCGCAAAATGTTGTGGCTTGATGGTCGCGGTAATCCGAATGCGCCTGAGTTTGGTGAGGCTGTCGGGGCTTTGTATTCCATTGCGTATGGGTTGAAGTTTTTTTATAAGAAGGCTGCTCGTGACGATTTTAAAGTTCCGCCGCTTGAGGCGCTGTGGGACATTCGCCGTAGCAACACTATTGATGATGCGGATTGGAGCGCGATGCTCCCAGTGCCTGACTTTGTTACGAAGAAGAATGTTGCTGCAATTGTTGCTTCGGTTTCGGCCAAGAAATCAAATTCACGTTTCGCTGATTTGCAATTGATTACATACAAAGAGGGTTTGAGTCTGCAGTGTCTTTTTGTTGGCCCTTATCGCGATGAAGCACCAGTGATTGCTGACTTGCATGACAACGTCATTCCTGAGCGTGGGTTGGAAGAAACTGGGTGGCATCACGAAATCTATTTGAGTGATCCAAATAAGTCAGCGCCCGAGAAGCTCAAAACACTTCTTCGTCAGCCTGTTAAACGCATTCGTTAACTAAACGGTGCTCTGTGGTCGAGTTTGATTGAAAGACGTCCAGCTGTTCGCCAGGCGCGAGCCGTAATGTCTTTGTCTTCTTCGGTGACCAGGTTGCCCATGACACGTAGCGCGACTTTCATCAGTGATCGTGATCGCATACCGATTGGTCCGGCTTTTGGAAGTAGTCCTGGCACGGTCAGTAGGCCAGCAAGTCGGCGGGCGATAGAGAATGCCAAACCGTAATGTTCACGTAATTCGTTCGGCCATGCTTCGGAGAAATCGGTTTCGGTTTGGAGCATCTCGGCCGCAAGTCGCCCGGTCTCCAGACCGTAGTCAATACCTTCACCGTTGAGGGGGTTGACGCATCCTGCAGCGTCACCAATAAACATGAAGTTGGTTCCGGCTACGCCACTGACGGCACCACCCATGGGCAGCATTGCCGACCATGGCAAACGTAGGTCACCACTAAGTTTCCATTCGTCGCGTTGCAACTCGGTGTACTGCGACATCAATTGTCGTAGGTTCAAATCGGCAGGTCGCTTGTTTGTTGCGAGCGTTCCAACACCAATGTTTACTTCACCGGTGCCGAGCGGAAAAATCCAACCGTAGCCGGAAAGCACTTCGTTGTCTGCGCCGCGCAATTCAAGGTGCGAAGAAATCCATGGATCATCTGAACGTTCACTGGTGATGTATGCGCGTGCGGCAACTCCGTACGCAGTGTCCCGATGCCATTCGCGTTTCAATTTTCGACCAAGTTGTGAGCGCACACCATCAGCGATGATGACGTGCTTGGCTCGATACTCAATTACTTCTTCACCGCGTTTAGTCAATACGGATTCAATTGCGCCACCATTCATCGTGACATCAAATGCCGCGACGCCTTCATGAACGTCAGCACCTGAATCCTTAGCAACTTGAAGGATCCTGTTATCCAATTCAATGCGCGGAACTGCACTTCCATGCTTAGGAAGCGAAGGACCGTTCCACGGAAGCAACAACTCTTGTCCGAATCCTGCAGCGCGCAGTCCCAAATTCTTGGGCTTATCTGCTAACCATTCACCTAAGCCAAGCTTGGTTAGTTCGTGGATTGCCCTGGGCGTTAAACCATCACCGCAGGCTTTATCCCGCGGAAAAATTTCTTTATCAATCAAAATGACTTTCTTACCTGACCGTGCAGCCCACGAAGCAGCCGACGAACCCGAAGGTCCACCACCCACAACGAGCACATCACATGTCAAGGAAGTCACTCACCTATTCTCGCGCAGTTCACAGAACAACGCACACTCGCAAAAGGGTGTCTAGACAACACCCATGTGCCTATTTGATTTGGAGTTGTCTAGACAACTCCACAGTGTTCACGCGATTCGGTGTCTAAACGACACCCATGTGCTTATTTGATTTGGAGTTGTCTAGACAACTCCAAATAAACGATCCCCTGCATCTCCAAGGCCAGGCACAATGTAGCCCTTTTCATTGAGGCGCTCATCAATTGCTGCAGTCACAACTGTGACATCAACATCGCGACCAGCAAGTGCCTTCTCGACAGCCGCAACACCTTCCGGTGCCGACAGTAAACAAATCGCGACAATACGATTCGCGCCACGAGCCAACATCAAATCAATAGCTGCTATCAGCGTTCCGCCGGTAGCCAACATCGGATCAAGCAAAAAAACTTCACGGCCACGCAAATCACCAGGAATGCGATCGGCATACGTTGACGGTTCGAGAGTGTCATGGTCGCGAACCATTCCCAAGAAACCAACTTCTGCTGTTGGTAACAGGCGCGACATACCTTCGAGCATGCCCAAGCCGGCGCGCAAGATTGGAATGATCACCGGTGTTGGATTCGATAATTTAACGCCTTGCGCCAATGCCACAGGAGTTTGAACGGAAGTTGGCTCAACCGAAATAGTGCGCGTTGCCTCATAGGCAAGCAAGGTCACAAGCTCATCAGCCAAGCGGCGAAATGTCGGACTATCCGTATTTTCGTCACGCAGTGCGGTCAACTTGTGGGCAATCAAAGGGTGATCAATTGTCAATGTCTTCACATGAGACACATTAGCCCCGAGTTGGTTACAACTTGGATACGGTTTGCCCAACAAGTTGCAAGTTGCCTGCAGGTCAGTGCGCCCTGAGCCCTAAACTGACCACAGGCATTGTGAATGTCGCAACGTCGCGAAGAGAGGAGCCCTCGTGTTGAAGGGTGTAAAACTCGCTTCCGTTCTGGCAGTAGCCGCTATGGCACTGACCGCATGTGGAAGCACAGCAAGTCCATCAAGCTCGGCACCAACATCGGATGTCAAGGTTGGTATGGCCTACGACCAAGACGGCAAGGGTGACGGTTCGTTCAACGACGCTGCTTACGCTGGTCTTTCAAAGGCACAAACAGATCTTGGTGTTCAGATCAAGGAAGTTAACTCAGGTTCATCAGCAACTGATGCAAGCCGCGAAGAACTTCTGACCCTTCTGGCACAGGATGGCTACAACCCAGTTATCGCTGTTGGTTTCGCTTACAGCACTGCACTTGCTGCAGCTGCAACTAAGTTCCCAGACACAACCTTCGCAATCGTTGACTCTGTAGTTGACGCACCAAACGTTGGTTCACTGGTATTCGCTGCTGAACAGGGTTCATACCTTGTTGGTGTTGTTGCTGCTTCAGCATCAAAGACTGGCCACATCGGCTTCATCGGCGGTATGGAAATTGATCTGATCAAGGCATTCGAAGCTGGTTACGACCAGGGTGCTAAGTCGGTCAACCCAAACATCGTTATTGACTCCAAGTACATGGGTGCTGCTGGCGATAACACTGCATGGAACGTTCCTGAAAAGGCTAAGGCTGCTTCAGCTGGCATGATCACAAATGGTGCTGACGTAATTTACGCAGCAGCAGGGGGTTCAGGCCTTGGTATGTTCCAGGCTGTTAAGGCTGCAGGCGCTGGCCACTGGGCAATCGGTGTAGACAGCGACCAGTACAACGTTCCTTCACTTGCTAAATACAAGGATTTCATCCTTACTTCGGCTGAGAAGCGCGTTGACACCGCTGTATACGACGTCATCAAGGGCGTAGTAGACGGAACACCACTAACTGGTGTCCAGAACTTCGACCTTGCTAAGGACGGCGTTGGCTACTCGACATCGAACTCTGCTGTTGATGCATACAAGGCTGCTGCTGATAAGGCTGCTGCTGACATCAAGGCTGGAACGATCACAGTAAACACCAAGTAATAACTGAACCTTCGTTCAAGTGAGGCTCGGGTAGGAAATTCCTACCCGAGCCTCACTTTTTGTTTCATTTAGTCGTAAGTTAAGAACCTAGAAGTGCGCAATCACAAGGAAGTGACTTTCGAGCATGAACGATTCTGCATTAGCGGTTGAACTCAAAGGGATCTGGAAAAGATTCCCTGGCGTTATCGCCAACAGCGACATCAACCTGAGCATTGCCCCTGGAACGGTCCATGCGATCGTTGGTGAAAACGGGGCCGGTAAATCCACGCTGATGAAAATTCTCTACGGCATGCAAAAGCCTGACGAGGGAACAATCGCAATTAATGGCGAGTTCAAGGAATTCGAATCACCATCGGATGCAATCGATGCAGGTATCGGCATGGTGCATCAGCACTTCATGTTGGCTGACAACTTCACGGTGCTAGAAAACATCATCCTTGGTAGTGAACCTCGCAAGGGTGCCAAATTAGATTTTGATACAGCTCGTAATCAAATTAATAGCATCGCCGCCGAAAATGGTTTGGCTGTCGATGCAGATGCACTCGTTGCAGATTTAGGTGTCGGTGATCGTCAACGCATCGAAATTTTGAAGGTTCTTTATCGTGGCGCACGGATCCTGATCCTCGACGAACCAACTGCCGTATTGGTGCCGCATGAAGTTGATGAATTGTTTAATACGTTGCGTGACCTGAAGCGCGAAGGCATCACAATTATGTTCATCAGCCACAAACTTGATGAAGTCCTCGCCATCGCTGATGAGATAACGGTGATTCGCCAAGGTACAACTGTTGGCTCTGTAGATACGAAGAAACAAAATATCTCCGCACTTGAACTTGCCGAAATGATGGTGGGTTCTGAATTGCCTACGCCAGAAACACGCGGCAACACAATTCGCGAAGAAGTGGTTCTTGACGTGACAAATCTTTCCGTCCACGCTGCTGGCGGCAAAGCAATCGTTGACGACATTTCTTTCTCAATTCGCTCGGGTGAAATTTTGGGCATCGCCGGCGTCGAAGGAAATGGTCAAGCAGAAATTCTCGACGCACTCATGGGGCTTGTCGAGAACACTGGTGTGGTCCACTTCAAAGGTGAAGACATAAGTAATCAGTCGACTCGTTCACGCCGCGAACTTGGCATTGGGTTCATTCCAGAAGATCGCCATCGCCAAGCGCTCATGCTCGAAGCGCCACTGTGGGAAAATCGGATGCTCGGCCATCAAACAATGGCGCCGAACTCTAAGGGTTTCCTGCTGAACATCTCGGGTGCCAAAGAAGATACCCAGCGCATTGTTCGGGAATATGACGTACGAACCCCGAGCATCGACGTTCTGGCTAGCGCGCTTTCTGGCGGCAATCAACAAAAGCTGATTGTTGGTCGTGAAATGTCAGGGTCACCTCGACTTCTGATTGCAGCGCACCCCACCCGTGGTGTTGATGTTGGCGCTCAGGCCGCAATTTGGGATCATCTGCGCAATGCACGTGAAGCCGGTTTGGCAGTGTTGTTGATTTCGGCCGATCTTGACGAACTCATTGGTTTAAGCGACACCATCAAGGTGCTACTCCGTGGTCAATTTGTTGCCGACGCGAATCCCGCAACTGTCACTCCTCAAGAACTTGGTACCGCGATGACCGGTGCAGGAAAGGTTTCAGCATGAACCTTCGTCGTTTAGGTACGAGTCTGATTGCGCCGCTACTTGGCGTTGGAATTTCTATTGCGGTGACATCAGTCATTCTCATCGCAATTCACGCACAACCACTTGCAGTGTTCTCATCAATGATTAAGTACGGTGCGTCAGCACACGCAATGACATTAATCCTGAATCTGGCCACCACTTATTTCTTGAGTGCACTTGCCGTTGCAATCGGGTTCAAAATGAACCTATTCAACATTGGTGTCAATGGTCAGTACACACTCGGTGCGATGGTCGGAGGTGCAGTAGCTGGTTCGCTGCATCTGCCAACAATTCTTTCTGTACCAATCACAATCGCTGTTGCCATGATTGTTGGCGCTGGTTGGGCGGGAATTGCAGCATGGCTGAAAGTTGCCCGTGGCGTGAGTGAAGTTATTTCCACCATCATGTTGAATTTTATTGCGACCGCAATCATCAGCTACACAATCGTGCGTACATCCGTGGGCCACGAAACAAGTTTGAATGTTCGCGGTACCGCCATGATTCCTGAATCGGGAATGCTGCGCGGTATTCCGTTGCTAGATCCGAAGACTGAAATCTATGGTTTCTTCTTCATCTCAATCGCCATTGGCATTCTGTATTGGTTTGTTTTGAATCGCACTCGCTTTGGTTACGATTTGCGAGCTACGGGGCATTCAGCAACTGCTGCGCGTACCAGCGGCATCGATGCCAAGCGCATGACGGTCATCACGATGTTAATTTCTGGTGCATTGGCTGGCCTAGTTGGTCTTCCTTACCTGCTGGGCGATGCTGGCTCCTACAACTTGAATTTCCCGACCGACTGGGGTTTCACCGGTATTGCAATCGCTCTACTGGGCCGCAACAATCCAATTGGAATTGCAGTTGGCGCGCTCTTGTGGGCATTCCTGGATGTGGCAAGTGGTCAACTGATTCTCGAAGGAGTTCCCCGCGAAATCACAACCATCATGCAAGGAGTCATCGTGATTGTTGTGGTGATGTCATACGAGATTGTTCGACGCAATCAGGTGAAGAGTGAACAAAAGAATGTCGCTCGCGCCCTTGAAAAGCAGGAGGTTTCAGCATGAATATCCTGAAGCAGCGACGTATGTTCATGATTGCATTCAGTGCAATCACAATCCTGTCAATCACACGAACGTTTACCGATAACTCAGACCTGACAAGTGCGGACACAATTTCGCAAGCTCTAGGGTTTGCTGTACCAATTGGTTTGGCAGGTCTTGCTGGTATCTGGTCAGAGCGTGCTGGCGTTGTCAACATCGGCCTTGAGGGCATGATGGTGCTCGGTACATTCGGTGCGGGTTGGGCTGGATGGCAATGGGGCGCTTGGGCTGGCGTGCTTGCCGGTGTGCTTTTCGGTGCACTTGGTGGACTTTTGCTGGCCGTTGCCGCAATTACGTTCGGTGTTGATCAAATCATTGCTGGTACAGCAGTCAACTTGCTCGCTGTGGGTCTTACGAAATTCCTTGCAATTGTGTTGTTCACCAATGCACCTGGTGGAGGTCAGGCACAGTCGCCACCTATCAAGGGCAGCATCCCCAACATCACAGTTGAGGCGATTGCAAATCCGCTGATCACATTGCACGATAAAGGAATTTTCTTCATCAGTGATGTTGCTGGATTAGTTGCAGGTTTGTTCTACCAACTATCGCTACTCAGCGTGATCACATTTGGATTGTTCGCTGGAACGAGCTACATCTTGTGGAAGACCCGATTCGGTTTGCGTCTTCGTAGTGCAGGTGAAAATCCGTGGGCCGCTGATTCGCTTGGCGTCAATGTTGTGAAGTACAAGTACCTCGCAGTGACGTTTTCGGGTCTGCTCGCCGGACTAGGTGGCGCTTACCTTTCCATCGCTTCCACCATTTACCGCAATGGAAACACTGCGGGCCGAGGCTTTATCGGTTTGGCAACCATGATCTTTGGTAACTGGCGCCCAGGAGGCACGGGTGCCGGCGCAATCATGTTTGGTTACATCGACACTCTGCGACTGATTGATACCGGTAATAAGAATGTGCGCGGTCTCATTCTTCTCGGTGCGCTTGTACTTTTCGTTATTGGTGCATATCTGATGCGAACTGGAAAACGTTCAACGGGAACCGCGTTTGCAATTCTTGGTTCAGTCATGATTGGTGCGTTCTTGGCCGCCAAGAACTTCCCACCAGAAGTTGCACAGGTAGCTCCGTACATCACCACGTTGTTGGTGCTCGCAACTGCGTCACAAAATTTGCGTCCGCCAGCAGCAGATGGTGTGCCATTTCGCAAGGGTGAGGGTCACTGATGACAATCGATTGGGATGCACTTCGCACCGCTGCCACTGGCGCGATGCGCAATGCCTATGCGCCATATTCGGACTTTCCAGTTGGTGTCGCAGCTCTCGTTGATGATGGGCGAATTATCACCGGTTGCAATGTTGAAAACGCTTCTTACGGCATAGGCCTTTGTGCTGAATGTGGTCTGGTTTCGAATCTCATCATCAGTGGCGGTGGGCGACTGATTGCCGTTGCCTGTGTGGACCGTCATGGAAATGCTTTGATGCCATGCGGACGTTGCCGTCAACTGCTGTGGGAACACGGCGGTGCGGAATGTCTGCTTGATTCAGTAAGCGGCATCAAAGCAATGAGTGACATTCTTCCGGATGCTTTCGGTCCAGATGATTTGATTGAGCGCGTTTAAACATGACCATAGAGCCGTTCGCGGCCGTTGACATCATCGCTGCAAAGCGTGATAGTCATCAACTTTCATCTGAACAAATCGATTGGTTCGTCGACGCTTACGTACGCAATGTGATTGCCGAAGAGCAAATGTCTGCCATGGCGATGGCAATCTTGCTCAACGGAATGGACCGTGCCGAAATTGTTCGCTGGACACAGGCGTACATCAATTCAGGCGAAACAATGAACTGGGACCAGCTAGGTCGTCCTACTGCCGATAAGCATTCAACCGGTGGCGTCGGCGACAAAATTACATTGCCCTTAGCCCCGCTCGTAGCAGCATGTGGTGTCAGTGTTCCTCAACTGAGCGGCCGCGGGCTTGGTCACACCGGCGGCACCTTAGACAAGCTCGAATCAATTCCAGGTTGGCAAGCAAAATTGTCACCGCAGGAAATGTTTGAAGTGCTCCAGAAGACTGGCGCTGTTATTTGTGCCGCCAGCGAATCACTCGCCCCCGCTGATCGACGTATTTATGCACTCCGCGATGTCACTGCAACAGTTGAATCTATCCCTCTCATTTCTGCATCCATCATGAGCAAAAAGATTGCGGAAGGTACCGGCGCGTTAGTTCTAGATGTCAAAGTTGGCTCGGGTGCATTTATGAAGACGCCCGAGCAAGCCCGCGAACTTGCCCGAACGATGGTGGACATCGGCCGTGATGCCGGTGTTGAAACTCGGGCACTGCTGACTGCGATGGACGTG
>CANGDT010000049.1 GCA_947452755.1 Actinomycetota bacterium | reverse complement strand
GCCATCTAATGTTCTATCCGGTGGTGAACGTAACCGATTGAACCTCGCGCTAACACTAAAGCAGGGCGGCAACGTATTGCTTCTCGACGAACCAACAAACGACCTTGATGTGGAAACACTCGGCTCCTTGGAAAATGCGTTGCTCGAATTCCCAGGTTGCGCAGTCATCACCTCGCACGACCGCTGGTTCCTTGACCGCATCGCCACACACATCTTGGCTTACGAAGGCGACTCAACATGGTTCTGGTTCGAAGGTAACTTCGAGTCGTACGAAAGGAACAAAATTGATCGCCTCGGTATTGAAGCAGCCCGCCCACACCGTGCGACTTACCGCAAGTTGACCCGCTAGCCATGTCACGCGTTGTTGTCCCCATCCATCTGCGTTGGGGAGACATGGATGTCTACGGTCACATCAACAATGTGGCGTACGCGCAATACCTTGAACAGTCACGTGTGCACTTAATGGCCGAAAAGGGTTTCACCCCAACGGATGGTTCTGAAAGTCACATAGTCGCGCGTAACGAAATCGATTACCTTGCACCATTGGTGTATCAAGCCGAACCCGTGTTCATGCACCTCTGGATTGAAAAGCTCGGCGCGTCAACGTACACAGTTGCTTACGAACTTCACAACGGCGATGTCATCCACATGCGCGCAAAGACTGTGATGATCACCTACGACTTGAACGTGAACGCACCACGTCGTATACCCGCAGACCTGCGTGCATACCTCGAATCCACAATGGATTAAGCCTCGGTCGCCACCAACGTCGGAATTTTCTTCAAGAAAAACATCGAACCCGCAGCCACAAGACACAACACCGAGGCCGTGTACCAGGCGATTGTGTAACTGCCTTGTGATTCGCGAATCCAACCGGCAAAGGATGCAGCAATTGCCGCACCAATCATGTGTGACGCAAACACCCATCCATACACAACGCCGGATCGTGCCAAACCAAAGTATTCACGGCACAACTGCACGGTCGGCGGAACTGTCGCAATCCAATCCAGACCATAAAATACAATGAAGAAAAGTAGCGGCGGTTTGACAGCTGGTCCTAACAGCACAGGTACCGACAACAATGCCAACCCACGCAGTCCGTAATAAAACACTAAAAGCCACATTGAGTTGACGCGGTCCGTCAACCAACCCGAGGCAATCGTGCCAATCAAGTCAAAAATGCCAACGACCGCCAGTAATGATGCCGCCGTACTTGCCGGCATTCCATGGTCATGCGCTGCCGGAATGAAATGTGTACCAATCAACCCATTTGTCGACCAGCCGCACACAAAAAACGTGAACCCTAAAACCCAAAAGGCAGGATGACGAAGTGATGTGAAAAGAACTTCTATTGCACCCCGAGCAGTCGCTGGTGCTTTAGGACCCATCTCGGGTTCAACAGTTGCGCCATAGGGGAGCAGACCTACATCCGAGGGGCGATCCCGCATAAATGCGCCTACAACTATCGACAGCAACGCAGCAAAGGCGCTCACCACAATCGATGCAGATCGCCAACCGTGATGATTAATGGTCCACGTCAAAGTGGGCAAAAAAATCATTGAGCCAGTTGCATACCCGGCCGAAAAAATTCCAGTCACCAATCCGCGGTTCTTCACAAACCAACGGTTTGCAACAGCAGCACCAAACACCAGTGCCAAACAACCGGTACCAAATCCAACGAAGAGTCCCCACAACACATACAGCTGCCAGCCGGCCGTCATCTTTGTTGTTAAGAATGTGCCAAGTGACACCAACAGCAACGCCAAGGTAACTACACGTCGTAGTGAAAAACGTTCAATCAGCGTTGCCGCAAAAGGTGCAGTCAACCCATACATCAACAAGTTCAACGACACCGCGCCCGAAGTCAGGCTACGAGTCCACCCGAATTCCATTTCCAGCGGCATCAACATGACACCCGTGGTCGACCGAAAAGCGGCAGCCGAAATCAACGTCAAAAACGTGATGGCAACAATCCACCACGCACGATGAAAACGAGGTGAAGGGGAAGTTATGCCCAAAGCCATACGGTCGAGTCTGGCACAAGCACACCATTCAAGAAGCAACCTGCGTGGCTTTCCAAAATGACATCGCCAGACTTCGGAACCTCAAGTGGCTCAAGTCCAGTGTTCATCACAACTCGAATAGCTTTGCCACCCAAACGTGCAGGACGCACATAACTCAGCAGGCCATCTAATGCGATATCCCACACAAGAGGCTCGACACCTTCGCTGATACCACCCAATGCAGGAAGTTCCTTACGCAACTGCAGTGCCTGACGAGTCAGAGACAGCGCACTGTCTGGATCCTCAGCCTGAACACTCGCTGCGTACTTCTTCCAATCGGCTGGCTGCGGCAACCACAACTCAGCACCATCATTGAAACCAAGGCTTGCCGAAGATGTATCCCACGGCAACGGAACTCGACAACCATCGCGGCCAACGCGCTCACCTTGAGTCGTAATGAACGCCGGATCTTGACGCATCTCACCAGGAATGTCGAATACTTCATCAAGCCCAAGTTCCTGACCTTGATACACATAACTCGTGCCAGGCAAAGCCAACATGTTCAACAACGCTGCCCGGGCACGTTCCCGACCAATCACATGATCACGAGGCTTATCCCAATCGCGCTCATCACCCAACGTCAAGTTGCCATCAGATTCAACTTCTTCAGCAACATCACTAATCAGCGGCGCATACCGACTTGCGGCACGCCACACATCATGATTTTCAAGAACCCACGTAGTTGGTGCACCCTCAAGCGCATCTGCTTCCATCGTGAAGTCAATAATTTCGTGCATACGATGCGCATCCCACGGTGCACGCAAGAACGGGAAGTTAAAACCAGTGTGCAATTCATCCTCACGCAAATAACGTGCATTGCGTTCTGCAGGATGAACCCAGGCTTCGGCCACAAATACTCGACCAGGTTCATATTCGTTCGCTAGCGCCCGCCATTCACGCCACACTTCATGCAACGCATCCTGATCCCAGTACGGGTTCTTTGATGTCGGATCCTTCTCCACCAATGGTGGGCAATCGGGGTAACCCTCAGCTTTTGCTAATCCATGTGCCACATCGATACGGAAACCATCGATGCCGCGATCAAACCAGAAACGAAGAGTTGTGCGGAAATCTGCCCGAACTTCTTCGTTGGTCCAATCCAAGTCTGGCTGTGATTTATCAAAGATGTGAAGGTACCACCAGCCGGACGGCTTACCGTCAGCATCATTAACTTGGTGCCACGCTGGGCCACCAAAAACAGAATCCCAGTTATTTGGTTCACTCGTTCCACCATCTTGTCCACGTAGCAAGTGGTAGCGCGACCAAGGACCTTCGGCGTAGCGTGACTTCGCTGGTGCATCCTTGTCGTTTGTTGGAGGAGCAGCGAGTGCTTCCTTAAACCACGGATGATCCCACGACGTATGGTTTGGCACGATGTCAATCAACATACGAATGCCAACAGCGTGCAGTTCGTTGATCAACGATTCCATTTCAGGCAACGTGCCAAAGATTGGTTCCACGTTGCGGTAATCGGCAACGTCGTAACCCGCATCCAACATTGGTGATGGGTAGTGGGGGCTCAACCAGACCGCATCGATGCCGAGTTCCTTCAAGTAAGGAACTTTGCTGCGAATTCCTGCAATGTCACCAATGCCATCTGAACTTGCATCAGCAAACGAACGAGGATAGATCTGGTAGACGACGGCTTCCCGCCACCAATCAGTTGTGCGATTCATGGGTCAATCTTGGCAAAGACTTGTCGTTCAAATGCACTTGGGTCGCATCATTTACATAAGCGTTATGGCGTTACATTCCACAACATTTGTGCGTTCCGTATCGTGACACGTTTTACGAGTTAATCAAGCTATGTGCAGCCGTCACTAGGTATGTCCACAACTGGTCACGAAGTTCGAGTTCACGGTCGTTTCCGGTCATGTCAATTTTTGATAGCGAGTTACGCATATGCATAATCCAGCGGTCGCGTGCATCAGCATTTACGGTGAAGTCCATGTGTCGCATGCGCAGGCGTGGGTGGCCGCGTTCCAACTGGTAGGTGTTTGGTCCGCCCCAATACTGCTCAAGAAAAAGTTGCAAGTGTCGACGCGCATCACTCATGTCCCCAGCTGGGTACATAGGGCGCAACACTTCGTCAGATTCAATACCTTCGTAGAAACCATTGACGAGTTGTGCAAAGAACGCACTGCCACCAACGGCGTCGTAAAAGGATGCTTCCGGAGTTGTTGCGTCATTCATTGCTATGCCTTTGGTGGCTGATGTGGCAGGCGCAGCACGGCTGGCACCTTGACTCCGCCTTCATCAAAGGCAACTTTCAAACGTTCTCGAATCGCACGACTTCCAGCGACCTGTTTGTCTGGCATTGCGCGCGCAGTCACGCGAATGATGACCGCCTCGCCACTGACGCTTTCAACACCCGCATATTCAGGACGGTCGAGCAACAGTTCACGAGATACAGGATCCTCAGTCATGTCATCAGCAACTCGTTCAATGATGTCGCGCACTTTATCCAAGTCACTGTCGTAACTCACTGGCACATCCACAATGGCTAATGTCCAACCTTGACTGCGATTTGCTACGCGCAAGATTTCACCATTGCGTACGTACCACACCACACCGGACATGTCGCGAAGACGAGTAACACGCAAACCAACTTCCTCGACTGTTCCAACAACTTGTCCAAGGTCAACCAGGTCACCGATCCCGTACTGATCTTCGATAATCATAAAAATGCCAGCAAGGTAATCCTTAACAAGAGTCTGCGCACCAAAACCAAGTGCCACACCAACAACTCCAGCAGACGCCAACAACGGACCAACATTAATTCCAATTGTCGACAACATCGTGATGCCAGCAATGGACCACACAAGTCCAACAATGACGCTGCGCAACAATGCAGTTATCGACTCAGCCCGCTGGTCGCGACGGCTGCGTTCAATGACTTCCTCAGGGGTTTTCGGTTCTGAATCACGAGTAATACGCGTCGACATGGCACGGAATGTAAGTCGCTCAACAAGGCGACCCAGAACAGCCTGGCTCACTATCGCAATGCCAAGAATGATCACTAATTGAAGGGGAATACCGAGAAACCATTTCCAGAACGAATCCATGCTTTCTAGCGTAGTCGCACATTTTCCCGAGCCTCGGCGATGCCGGCGGACACCTTGTCGTAAAGTTGAACCGTGACTTCAAACCTTCGCCGCCTCAGCGCAATCGCATCAACCACATTCGTTTTGGGTGCAACCGCAGTTGCTCCTACCTTGGCAACCACCAAGCGCGATGATGGCGATGATCCAGGCACAGGCATCGGTACTGCTTCGGCAATTATCTATTTCGTTTTAATCCCACTAGCAATCTCAGGGCTCATTGCACTTCTTGTCCTTGCACCAGGATGGACAAAGAATGCTCGCAATTCGACTCGCGGTGGCTTCTTGGACGATCCAACGTTGGCCGACCGCCAAGTAGCACAAGCAACAGAGCGCGCACAGATCACTCACTAATTTTCCGCCAGAAATTATGGCAATAAAAAAGGGAGCCTCTCGGCTCCCTTTTTTACGTTCAGGTTATTTATCTGCAGCCTGACACTTCAAAGAACGGGCAACACCATCGCGAAGTTCGCGAATCATGCGTGTTGAACCCGCATCAGTATCTGAAGCCAAGAACGCGTCTGCCTTATCCAACACTTCTTGTGATTCCAGAAGTGACGGGAAAAACCCACGCGTAATCGTCTGCGCAGTCTCATTCGTTCGTGACTTCCAAATTCCTGGCAACATCGCAAAGTACTTATCGATGTAAGGCACAAGTAGCTCACGTTGATCAACCTGGGCAAAGCCGCCAACTGTGTTTTCCAGAATCGCGTTCGGCAATTCGTCATTGTCAATGGCTGCACTCCATGCGCGCGCCTTAGCTTCGGCTGTCGGCACACCTGCGCGAGCTGCCGCGGCTTGGCGTTGCCCACCTGCTGTGTTGTCCCGCTTGAGTTCTTCGTCGATAGCCGACTCCGGCAATGCGCCGAGCGCAACAAGTCGTGCCAAAAGCGACCATCGCAGATCGGTATCCACCGCAAGGCCAGTTGGCACATTAACGCCATTCAGCCAATCTGAGACAAGTGAAATATGTTCGGTAGTTCGAGCAAGACCTGCGATGTTGCGCACGAACGTTAATTGGTGATCACTGCCAGGTTCCGTATTTGGCAATTGACTGCGCAAAGAATCTAGAAGTGCATCACGGTACTGTGCTCGTTTTTCAGGTGCACCAAACTGTTCAATTGCAGATCGTGCCTGCAACAGCAATTGCTGTGCCACACCAATTTCACGATCAACGAGCGTTTCGTTGAGTGCCATCGTCAAGTAATCATTTGTTGACAGTTCGGCATCACGAGTCATGTCCCAAGCAGAAGCCCAGACAAGTGCACGAGAAAGACTGTCTTCAATCTGACCCAAGTGTGCAACAGCCGTCTGTGAAGACGCCTTGTCCAAACGAATTTTCGCGAAGGTAAAGTCACCATCGTTTGGTAACAACAATGCAGCTGCATCGCGACCAACAAGCTCTGGAACTTCAGTGCGTGCTCCGTCTACATCAATTTCGACTGCATCAGTTAGCACTATGCCGTCATTGACCAGGTTGTACAAACCAATACGAACGCGATGTGGGCGAAGTGTTTGCGCAACACCTTCAGGTGCCACAGGTGGTTCTTGGAGGATCGCAACCGATGCATACTTTCCATCAACCACAGTGATGTCAGGTCGAAGCGTGTTTACGCCGGCAGTTTGCAACCAGCGCACTGTCCAGTCAGACAAGTCGCGTCCACTGGACTTCTCCAGCTCCGAAAGCAAGTCTGTCAATTCAGTGTTGCCCCACGCATGCTTCTTGAAGTACGCACGCACACCAGCAAAGAATGCATCTTCACCAACCCAGGCAACTAACTGACGTAGTGCAGAGGCGCCCTTGGCGTAAGTGATGCCATCGAAGTTCACTTCAACTGCGTCAAGGTCAACCATGTCAGCAACAATCGGATGCGTTGTCGGAAGCTGATCCTGGCGGTAGCCCCACGCCTTGCGCTGGTTAACGAACGTTGTCCACGCTTCGGTGTACTTCGTGGCATTTGCAGAACAATGATGCGCAGCCCACTCGGCAAAGCTTTCATTAAGCCACAGGTCGTCCCACCACTTCATGGTGACCAAGTCGCCGAACCACATGTGTGCAAGTTCGTGAAGGACAGTATTCGCGCGTTGTTCGTAAGCTGCGCGAGTTACTTTGGAACGGAACACATACATTTCGTGATGCGTGACCGCGCCAGCGTTCTCCATTGCGCCAGCGTTAAATTCGGGAACAAACAGCTGGTCGTACTTATGGAATGGGTAGCCCACATCAAACTTGTCTTCGAAGTATTCGAATCCTTGCTTGGTGACAGTGAACAAATCTTCTGGGTCAAGGAACTCTGCCAATGAGTTACGGCAGAACAGTCCAAGGGGATACGTTCCAAACTTGCCCACGTATTCATCACGTACTTCGTAATACGGACCGCCCACAATTGCTGTGATGTACGGGGACATGCGTTCTGTCATAGGGAATGCCCACTGTGCAACGCCATCACGTACCGGGGTTGCCTCCGGAGTGGGGGAGTTGCTGATGACTTTCCAATGTGCCGGTGCCTGAACCGTGAACTGATAAGTCGCCTTGAGGTCCGGCTGGTCAAAGCATGCATACGCACGACGAGCGTCGGCAACTTCAAACTGGCTGTACAGGTAGACCTCGTCATCGACTGGATCAATGAAACGGTGTAGTCCTTCACCCGTGTTCATGTACTTGCCTTCGCCAATGACAGTCAGAGTGTTGTCGTCAGCAAGGTCGGTCAGTTGAATGCGGAAACCGTCATGGGCACTCGTTGGAATGTCGCGGCCGTTCAACGTAATCGAGGTGACGTGCGGAGCAATGAAGTCGATCCAAGTTGACTCGCCAGCCTTACCCGCAAATCGAACAGTCGTGGTGGTGGGGAAGGTGTCTTCACGGGTACTCAGGTCCAGTGCGACCTCGTAACTATGCACTGAAACGATCGACGAACGGATACCTGCTTCGTCGCGAGTGATGTTTGTGCCTGACATGATGCTCCTTGAAAACGTTGCGTGCCTTACTTGGACTCTCTCCATCCTGACACCTCAAGGCGACACTCGCAGAATCGGGTCTAGGCTTGCGCTATGAGTGAAACGACTGAATACGCTGACTTTTGGTTCGACCCGATCTGCCCATGGGCGTGGATTTCGTCACGTTGGATGCTTGAAGTTGAACAAGTTCGCGATGTAAAAACGCGTTGGCATGTGATGTCACTAGCTGTTCTTAACGACGGCCGTGAAATGCCTGAAAAATATGTTGACCTCATGAAGCGCGCGTGGGGGCCTGTCCGCGTAGTCATTGCTGCTCAGCAGCGTCATGGCGATTCAGTTGTTGGTCCGCTTTACACCGCACTTGGCACCCGCATTCACAATGAAGGTCGTGGCGACGATTACGCACCTGTGATTGCTGAAGCACTTGCAGAATGCGGACTTGAAGCAGATCTGGCCGATGCCGCAACGTCGACCGACTTCGATGATGCACTCAAGGTCAGCCATCACGAAGGGATGGATCCTGTCGGAATGGATGTGGGCACGCCAGTAATCCATGTCGCCGATACCGCATTCTTTGGTCCAGTGATTTCCCCGATTCCTCGCGGTGAAGCTGCCGGCAAGCTGTGGGACGGTGTTTTGTTAGTGGCGGGCACTGATGGTTTCTTTGAATTGAAGCGCACCCGCACACGCGGACCAATTTTCGACTAGAACAGGACTATGGGGATGCGAGTTCATTTAGCAACAGATCATGCTGGCCTTGAGTTCAAGGACGCGCTCACTGCGCACTTGAACGCCAAGAGTTACGAAGTCGTTGATCACGGCGCATATGAATATGACGCCGAGGATGATTACCCAGCATTCTGTATTGCCGCAGCTGAAGCTGTTGCTGCTGAGCCAGGTTCGCTTGGAGTTGTGTTTGGCGGATCCGGTAACGGTGAACAGATAGCTGCGAACAAAGTTAAAGGTGTACGCGCGGCACTTGCCTGGA
>CANGDT010000048.1 GCA_947452755.1 Actinomycetota bacterium | reverse complement strand
GTACCGCACCGCGGGCAGTGAGTACCGCACCGCGGGCTGATGTCACTGATTCGGAAGCAGCCCAACGGCCACTTGTGTCTGCTGCGCCAGAAGTTGTTAAACCACTTGGCAAGCTCGCCTTTGTTGCCGTGGCAATTGTTGTTGCTGGTGCATGGTTGAACCGACCTCATGAAAATGTCCAAGCGAGAACTGTGACCCCGGGTGTTGGTTTCCCTGCACCGAGTTCCAGCGCCTTTGTGTCACAAGCTTCTTCGCACGTGGTGGTCGATGTGGAAGGAGATGTGCGCCACCCCGGGTTAGTGACCCTTCCTGCCGGCTCTCGAATTGCTGAAGCACTCAAGGCTGCTGGCGGAATCTCCAGGAAGATCCCGGTGGGCTCAGTGAATCTTGCAGAACTCGTCACAGATGGCCAGCTCATCATCGTTGGAGAACCCACTGGGCAAGCCGGTGGCGCCTCGGATCCCACGATTCACCTCAACACGGCAACCGCCAGCGACCTAGATGCGCTTCCTGGTGTTGGCCCTGTTCTTGCGGCACGTATCGTCGCATGGCGAACCGAACATTCGTCCTTTCATTCGATTGATGAGTTGCAAGAAGTTCCAGGAATTGGCCCGAAGGTTTTTGCCAATCTGAAATCGCTCGTTCGTATCTAGATGGATTATCGCCTCGTTCCGCTTGCCTTCGGTGCGTGGTTGGCCACGGCTGGTGCAATCGTGGTGGCCACTCGCTTGTCGGTGGTCAGTGTTGCGGTGTGGCTCTGTGCGCTAGTGCTTGCGGCGAAAGTCGGCGGCAGGCGGTGTGCCTTGGATTCGGTGACGATTGCCCTGTTCGTGGTTGGTGCTGTACTGGGTTCGATTCTTGCGGTTGTTCGAGTGTGGCCCGTGACCTCAGGGCCTATCTATGCTGGTGCTCAACATTCAGTCGTTGTGCGTGGAACAGCAACAGTCATAAGTGATCCAGTTGTCACGCGACGAGCAAACCATTTGGATTGGGCAACGACACAATCCGCTCGCGTAACACTTCAATTGCACGATGTGGTGATCCATGGCAGGTCGATGCATTCACAAGTGTCAGTGGTTGCCTGGGCCAGCGCGCCAGATGTGATTACGCGAGTTCAGGCACTACAGCTCGGCATGTCAGTCAATGTGTGTGGCCGCCTTCGACCTGGCATTGCCGGCCGACCTGAAGCGGCGTCACTGGTATTGCTTGAAGCACCGTTGGTGATCAAAAGTTCGCCACGTTACCAGTGGTTTGCCCAGCGATTGCGGACTGGTTTAAACGACTCATTGAGTGGTTATCCTGAAGCTGCCCGCGGGCTTGTCCCAGGTTTGGCGCTGGGCGACTCGTCTCATTTGTCATCCGAACTCAGCTCAGAAATGAAGGCCGCGGGCCTGACGCATCTCATTGCAGTTTCTGGAACTAATGTGACGCTCTTAGTCATCGTCACCATGTCTTTGTTGCGTCGCACGCGGCTGAAATTTTTCGCCCAGTTTGTCATTGTTAGTTGCATCTTGCTCGCGTTCGTAATTGTCGTACGGCCTCAACCGAGCGTGCTGCGCGCAGTTGTAATGGGTGTCATTGCTTTGTCTGCAACATTTATCCATGCCCGTCGCTCGGCAATCCCGCTGTTATCAAGCGCGGTTCTGGTCTTGTTGGTGATTGATCCGTGGCTCGCTGTGTCGTATGGGTTTGCACTGTCAGTGGCGGCTACGGCAGGGCTGTTGCTGTGGGGTAGCCGCGCCACAAATGTCATGGACCGAGTTTTTCCTCGCACTATTCCGCAGTGGCTCATCGATACTCTGGCGGTGACTCTGTGTGCGCAACTTGCTGTGTTCCCGTTACTTGTGGCACTTGGGTCGACAGTGTCTCTAGCGAGTATTCCTGCAAACATGGTTGCTGTTCCTCTTGCTGGCCCGGCGATGGTCATGGGAATCCTTACTGCACTCGTGGCGTTTGTGTCGCCATTCGGTGCGCACTATGTGGGTGGCATCCCCGCGCTTGCCGCACTGTCAATCGCGCACACTGCGCACTATGCGGCGGCGATGACTTGGCTGAATATTCCTTGGCCCGCAGGAGTCAGCGGTGTGTGCCTGGCTTTGGCTGGCGTTGTCGCGTGCGTATCAACTGTTGTGAAATGGTCGGGATTCACACTTGAGCAGAAGTGCATTATGGCCACGACATCGGTAACGATGATGGCGCTGTTATGGGTCCGTCCATCAGCCGAAGTTGTTGCCTGGCCGCCGGCAGATTGGGTCATGGTCGCCTGTGACGTCGGCCAAGGTGATGGCGCTGTGCTGAACGTGGGCGACCATCAAGGCATTGTGATTGATGTAGGTCCCGATGCTGCGGTGATGGACAGGTGTCTGCGCCAGTTGCGCATCACCTCAATTCCGCTGGTGATCCTCACACACTTTCATGCCGATCATGTCGGCGGACTTGAAGCGGTGTTTCGTGACCGACGTGTCGGTGAGGTGCGAGTCACTGCTTTGGCAGACCCACCTGCGACAACGCAGTTTGTGATGTCTGTGCTGAGGGCACATCACAAAGGTGCTCGGGTCATGAGTTACCCCGAGCACCTAGTAGTTGGTGACGTGGAACTTGAGTGTGTGTGGCCTCAAAAACTCATCACAGGGCAGGGGAGCGATCCGAATAATGCCAGTGTGGTGCTGCTTGTGCACTCTCATAACACTTCGATTTTGCTTACAGGTGACATCGAGCCCGCAGTTCAAGAAGCAGTGATGAAATCAGTCACGCTAGGGCCGGTGGATGTGGTGAAGGTACCGCACCACGGTTCAGCAAATCAGTTGCCTCAATTTGCTCGATGGGTAGGGGCACGGCAGGCGCTCATCTCGGTCGGTGCGCATAACGACTATGGTCATCCAGCGGCTGAAACGGTGCTGTTGTACGGCTGGCCAGGCGCCACAGTCTGGCGGACAGACCGGTCAGGTGACCTAGCGGTTGTGCACTCCGGTGAATCAACTCGGGTGGTCGCGCACGGCTCGTCACCCGTGCATGGCATAGTCGTCTTGTGGCAAAGAACTCTCCAGTTGATTCAGCACAGGTAGTCCTTGCTGTTGGCAAGGAGCAGGTTTTGGTCGGCCGTGTGATCGACACCGTAATGAAGTCAGCTCGGGCGCAGGACCCCAATGTTGTCCGCGTGGATATTTCCGCGACCGGCGATGCTGGTGCTGGCGAACTTGCCATGGCGTTGGCGCCGTCACTGTTTGGTGAACTCAGTGTCATCATCGTCAGCAATCTCGACAACGCTAGCGAAGACCTGATTGATGTGATTACTTCCTCACTTGATTCCTTGCCAGAGAACATCCGTCTCGTGCTGGTACATCCTGGCGGCGTGAAGGGAAAGAAATTCCTAGATGCAATCCGCAAAACCGGAGCCGTTGAAGCCTCGTGTGCAGAGCTCAAAGGAAAAGGCTTAACTGACGCAATCGTTGCAGAGTTTGCGCGACATGGGCGAAAGGCAACATCGGGCGCTATTGATCAGTTGCAGGCATCAATTGGAACTGATCTGGGTTCGTTAATTGCTGCAGTGTCTCAGCTGTGTGCAGATACTGACGACAAGATGGTCGATGAACACGCGGTCGCCACCTACTACGACGGTGTTGCAGATGTCACTGGGTGGAAAGTCAGTGACGCGATGTGGGATGCACAGCCACTTGAAGTTTTGGAAATGTTTCGTTGGGCAGTTACGAACGATAGTTCAGCAGCAGTTCCGCAAGTGATGGCAATAAGTTCGGGGCTGCGCACTTTGTTGAAATATGCGGCAGCCTCATCCACCATGAGTGAAGCTCAACTCGCATCGCATGTTGGTGTCCCTGATTGGAAACTGAAACGTCTGCGTCAGCAGAAGCAAAAATGGAATCCTGAACAACTTGCCGCAGCAGCCCGACTGTTGGCACTGGCCGATCGCGCCAGCAAGGGGACTGTTTACGACCCCGCAATTCCTGGTGGGCGCAGTCTTGATGATATTCAAAAGTGGTATCACATTGAAAAAGAATTGATGGCAATACGTCCGCCTAAATAAAAAACCCGCCAGCACATTGTGTGCGGCGGGCTTTTTTAAAGCGTAGTGAAGAACTACTTGGTGAGCTGTGCTGCCATTGCTGACTTGCGGTTAGCTGCCTGGTTCTTGTGGATGACACCCTTTGATGCTGCCTTGTCTAGTGCACGGCTTGCATCACGAAGAGCTGCTGCTGATGCAGTTGCGTCACCGGCGGCCAAAGCCTCACGGAAACGACGCACCTTGGTCTTAAGACCGCTACGAACTGCCTTGTTACGTTCCTGGGCAGCAGCGTTCTGCAGGATGCGCTTCTTCTGCGACTTGATATTTGCCACGGTTTGCCTCTTCTTGCGTTGGTTGACGAACCCCAAGATTACCTGTGAAAGGGGCGTTTCCTCAAATTGGGGGAACATGTGGGAATATGAAGGGCGCAAATCCGCGCAACTACGGCAAATTTAAGGATGTTCATGGCTGCCAACGCACCTGTCCCAGGCGCCACTGACCCTGCCATCATTCGCAATTTCTGCATCATTGCGCACATTGACCACGGCAAATCGACGCTTGCAGACCGCATGTTGCAGATCACCGGGATTGTCGACCCGCGCAACATGCGTGCCCAATACCTCGATCGTATGGATATCGAACGCGAACGCGGCATCACGATTAAGTCGCAAGCTGTGCGCCTGCCGTTCAAAGCCGAAGATGGCGAAACTTACGTTCTGAATTTGATTGACACACCAGGTCACGTTGACTTCACATACGAAGTAAGCCGCAGTCTTGCTGCGTGTGAAGGCGCAATCTTGCTTGTGGATGCAGCTCAAGGAATTGAAGCGCAGACCTTGGCGAACTTGTATCTCGCTTTAGAAAATGATCTAACAATCATTCCTGTGTTGAACAAGATTGATCTTCCTGCAGCCCAGCCGGAAAAATATGCTGCGGAAATTGCGCACATCATCGGTTGCGATCCAGCCACAGTGTTGAAGGTGAGTGCCAAGACTGGCGTTGGTGTCGAGGATTTGCTGAACGAAGTTGTGAAGCAGATTCCTGCTCCCGTGGGTGACGCGAACGCACCTGCACGAGCCTTGATTTTTGACTCCGTTTATGACACGTATCGTGGCGTTGTCACGTATGTACGTGTGGTCGATGGCCGTATCCCAACTCGTGACCGCATCAAGATGATGAGTACTGGCGAAACACACGAAACACTAGAAGTTGGTGTTATCTCGCCAGACCCGATGCCTTCGAAAGCAATTGGCGTTGGCGAAGTGGGTTATTTGATCACAGGCGTGAAAGACGTGCGGCAGTCACGTGTGGGTGACACTGTGACACTCGTTGGCAATCCGGCCGAAGAATCACTTGGTGGGTATCGCGATCCAGTTCCCATGGTTTTTTCTGGTTTGTTCCCAATGGACGGTTCGGACTTCCCGGTGCTTCGTGAAGCGCTGGACAAGTTGAAGCTCAACGATGCTGCACTGGTTTATGAACCAGAGTCGTCAGTCGCACTCGGTTTTGGGTTCCGTTGCGGCTTCCTAGGTTTGCTGCACCTTGAAATTGTGCGTGAGCGACTTGAACGCGAATTCAACCTTGATCTAATTTCAACCGCACCCAATGTTGTTTATCGTGTCGTGATGGATGATGGCAAAGAATTCACCGTCACGAACCCAAGTGAATTCCCAGGCGGAAAAATTGCTGAGGTGTACGAACCTGTTGTGCGCTCAACAATCTTGACGCCAAGCGAGTTCGTGGGCGCGATCATGGAGTTGTGCCAACAGCGCCGCGGCACGATGCATGGCATGGACTACTTGTCCGAAGATCGCGTGGAAATGCGTTACACGCTTCCGTTGGCCGAAATTGTTTTTGACTTTTTTGATCAGCTGAAGTCGCGCACTCGCGGTTATGCCTCGCTTGATTACGAACCAACAGGTGAACAGTCGGCAGATTTAGTGAAGGTCGACATTCTGTTGCACGGCGATCCGGTTGATGCATTCAGTTCAATTGTTCACCGCGACAAGGCATATAACTATGGTGTGGCGATGGCCGCGAAGTTGAAAGAACTCATTCCACGTCAACAGTTCGAAGTGCCAATCCAGGCAGCAATTGGAGCTCGTGTGATTGCTCGCGAAACTATTCGCGCAATTCGCAAAGATGTGTTGGCGAAGTGTTACGGCGGTGACATCTCACGTAAGCGCAAACTTCTGGAAAAGCAGAAGGAAGGCAAGAAGCGCATGAAGATGGTCGGTCGTGTAGAAGTTCCGCAAGAAGCATTTATTGCTGCACTGTCCACCGAAGATAGCGGTGCAAAGGCGAAGGAGAAATAGTCATGGCGCGCATTGAGTCGTTAAATGTTGTTTTCGAAGAAATTGATGACATCGGCGGCTCTGTTGGGCGCACTGCTATTGATAAGCGTCCTGTTGCTGACACCCGTACTGTGACTACTGATGGTGTTGCTGGCGACTTTCGCTCTGACATGGAAAACCATGGAAGCGACCGTCAGGCAATTTATGCGTACGCAGTTGAGGATTACCAATGGTGGTCACAACATGCAGGGGTTGAATTCGGTGCGGGTCGATTCGGCGACAACCTGACAACCTCAGGGATCGACTTGACTTCCGCAATCGTCGGAACGACTGTGCGCATCGGAACTGCCACACTTCAAATCACAGATCCACGTATTCCCTGCGGAACTTTTCAACGCTGGTTAGCCCAAGAGCAGTGGGTCAAGCGATTCACTGAAGAAGGTCGTTCGGGTACCTATCTTGCGGTCGTCACAAGTGGTGACGTCACCTCGGGCGACGACATCGAAATTCTCGACGTACCGTCACATGGCGTGACTGTGTTGGACTCTTTCCGCGTTTACACCGGCGACCGTGACCATGACCGGTTAGTGCGCGTTGAAGCGTGTGCTGATGTTGAGATGGCAACGCGCGAAAAGGCCCGTAAGGCACTCAGTCTTTAACATGACCGAAACAACGACGCGCACACTTGGTGCCTATGTGCACATTCCATTTTGTGCGTCGCGTTGCGGGTACTGCGACTTCAATACCTATACCGCTCCTGAGCTTGAGCGGGACGGGACAACTGTTTCGCCGGCAACATACGCTGAGCGCGTCATTCATGAAATTCAATTAACCAAGACAGCGATGTCCACTGAAGTGCGAACCATTGACACAGTGTTCTTTGGTGGTGGAACGCCGACAATGTTGTCTGCTGCTGACTTGGTCCGCATTCTCAGTGCCTTGCGCGAGCACTTCGGATTACGGGTTGGTGCCGAGGTGACGACTGAAGCAAATCCAGATTCAGTAACGCGGGAGTATCTGGCTGAACTACATGCTGGGGGATTCACTCGCATATCTTTTGGTCATCAGAGCAGTTCGACAAAAGTTCTGCACATTCTTGAACGTACTCACACGCCGGGTCGAACCTGGGATGCCGTGCGTTGGGCGCGCGAAGTTGGCTTCGAACATGTCAGTGTGGATTTGATTTATGGAACGCCAGGTGAAACTGAAGACGACTTGCGCGCGACTCTCGATGATGTCACGCGGGCTGATGTTGATCATGTCAGCGCGTACTCATTGATTGTTGAAAACGGTACAAGGCTCGCTGCCCAAGTGAAGCGTGGTGAAGTGGCACAGCCAAGTGACGACGTGGCGGCATCACGATATGTGGTCATCGATGAACATTTAACGGCGCACGGATTTACGTGGTACGAAGTCAGTAACTGGGCCACACCTGGCGGCGAGTGCAGACACAACATCGGCTACTGGCACAACGATGATTGGTTGGGCATCGGTCCTGGTGCCCATGCACACATGCGGGGGACTAGGTCGTGGAATGTGAAACACCCCGCTGCGTGGGCGGCGCACATTGACACCGGCAACCTCGCTATCGCTGATAGTGAAACGCTAGGGCCGGCTGACATTGCGCACGAAGACATCATGTTACGACTGCGCTTGCGCGAAGGTTTGAACCTGGGATTACTTTCAGTGAAGGGAATTGGGCAAGCCTTACTGGCGGTCAACGAAGGACTGCTCGTTGAAAGTGAATTTGCACAGGGCCAAGCAGTATTAACAGATAAGGGCAGACTTCTTGCCGATGGTCTTGTCGCGCGCCTGTGGGATTAACTCACGGTAGACTGGCACTCGCAAGGTTTGAGTGCTAGGAGACCCGATGGACGACCGTAAATTAGCGGTTTTGCGCGCCATTGTTGAGGACTATGTCGAAACCAGTGAACCTGTTGGATCAAAAGCGTTAGCAGACCGTCATGGACTTGGCGTTTCGTCGGCAACAATTCGAAATGACATGGCCGCGCTGGAAGGCGAAGGCCTGATTAGCGCCCCTCATACGAGCGCCGGTCGTATTCCGACCGACAAGGGCTATCGCATGTTTGTGGATCGGCTTAGTAACGTCAAGCCGTTGTCTAGTGCAGAAAAGCGAGCCATCCATACGTTCCTGGACCAGGCAGTGGACCTTGATGATGTTATGTCGCGCACCGTGCGGCTGCTCTCACAGTTAACGAAGCAAGTTGCGTTGGTGCAGTACCCATCCCTGGGTCGCAGCTCAGTACGTCACATTGAACTTGTTAACGCAGGAATGAATCGTCTGTTGGCAATCATCATCGCCGACACTGGTCGTATCGAACAGCGCACTATCGAAACACTGGTTCCTGTTACCGACGATTTTCTGGCTGATTTGCGACGTGGCTTGAACGAGGTTCTCGCAGGTGAATTATTTGTTGATGTTCCTGGACGGCTCGATGGATTCTCGGATCGTTTCGCGCCCGAGTTGCGCCCCATGGTCAATGTCGTTGTCGCAACCTTGATGGAATCAATCGTTGTGCAGAATGAAGAGCGAGTAGTTGTTGGCGGAACCGCACACCTCACACGTTCTGTTGATGGTTTTCCAAATACCGTTGGACCAGTTCTGGAAGCACTCGAAGAACACGTCGTATTGCTGCGACTCTTTGGTGAAGCAGCAACACCAGATTCCTTAACTGTGCGCATTGGTCATGAAAATCCCGTCGAAGAGTTGCACGGCGCATCGGTCGTCAGTGTGGGCTACGGCTCGGGTGACCAAGCGGTAGCGAATATTGGTGTCCTTGGTCCAACGCGTATGGACTACGCCGGATCAATTACCGCAGTGCGCGCAGTTGCCCGTTACGTCGGCCAAATTTTGATGGAGCAGTAGTGGCAGATTATTACAGCATTCTTGGTGTCAATTCAGATGCGACTCCTGAGGAAATAAAGCGCGCCTATCGCAAACTCGCTCGTGAGCTTCACCCAGATGTGAACGACGGTGCCGATGCTGCCGACCGATTCAAAGACGTCACCAGCGCATACGAAGTGCTGTCCGATCCGCAGAAGCGCGAAATGTTTGATCTGGGCATGGATCCGTTGTCGCCAAATAGTGGAGGCGGATTCAATTCAGC
>CANGDT010000047.1 GCA_947452755.1 Actinomycetota bacterium | reverse complement strand
GACTTCACGCATGCTTTCCTCAGAAGGCACTTTGGTGGCTTTGTCGAGTTCTGCGGCCCACTTGTCGAGTGGGGGATCGGGTGTGCGATGCACGGTGATCAACGGATCGACCTTGAATGTGCGACCACACTTAGGGCACGACAAACGATCTGATGGAATGGGAGTTCCACACAAACAGTCAGCCATAATGCCCCCTTCGTTGACTTCATATTACGTTGAGGCTCACATGTGCGAATCATCCACAACGTGGGGGATTAGTTTGTGAAACCGAAAGGTCCTGCGAACATTTGACCGGTGGTAATCTCATTTTGCGTGCAGACAGGCACAAATTGGTCGAACGGCTCAGGTGAACAGATAAGTGATTCGGATAACTGTTCGCGTCAAACCCGGGGCTTCCCGTGAGTTTGTCGGAGGCTCCTATGGTGACCCGCCAGCGTTAATCGTGTCAGTGAACGCGCAGGCAGTTGACGGCAAAGCAAACGACTCAGTTACTTCCGTATTGGCCACTGCACTTGGCATCAAATCCCGCGACTGTCACATCGTGGCCGGTCACACCGGGCGCACAAAAATTGTTGCCGTGAGCGTGTCGGACGAAAATTCTGAACGGATTTCCCAACAAATACAGGACCTTTTGCACCTGCGATAAGAACTGCCACGGATTGGCACGAATGTGCTTGCACAGCACAACACAGGGGAGTTGACTGTCCGCAATGACGTCGCCAGGCGTCTGCATCCGGAGGTGCAACACATGTCCGATCAAAAAGCCACATACTCTCAAGAGCTCGACCGAGCGCTCTCGTTGCGAGAGAACATCCTCATCACCTTGTCATCGGTGACACCAGCATCAAGCTTGTTCATCATTGTTCCCGCACTAATTGCAGGACTTGCTGGCGGCAGTGTGATGGCAATGGGACTTGCAGGGCTGATAGGAATTTTCGTAGGCCTGTGTTACGCAGAACTTTCTTCTGCCTATCCAATTACAGGCGGTGAATACACGTGGGCTGCACGGTTGTTGGGAAAGACGACTGGTTTTGCGGTATTCATGCTGACTTTGGTCAGCGGCATTCTGATCATCGGTGTTATTGGCAGTGGTGTCGGACCGTATTTGAGCGCTGTCTGGTCTGGTGCAGATTCGAAGTACACAATCTTGGTCGTCATTTTGATCACCACCATTATTTCCGCGTTAACAATCACGACTAATGCATGGGTGACTGGTGTTTGTCTTGCCTTAGAGGTGTTGGCTGCTGCAGTGGTTGCGATTCTTGGTTTCACGCACATTGAACGCAGCCCGTCCGTGTTCGTTCAGCCCCAGGCGTTAGATGCAAATGGAACTTTGACATCAGTGTCGCTCGCTCTGGTCGTAAGCCAACTCGCTCTTGCCTTGTTTGCTTACAACGGCTACGGAACTGCTGTCTACTATTCGGAAGAAACCAAGGGTGCCACTCGCAACATTGGTCGAGCAATCCTTATCTCGTTGGGCATCACTGTTGCCGTTGAGTTGATCCCTTTAATGGGCGTCATCTTGGGCACCAAGTCGCTCGATGGACTGGTCGGTTCAGAGGCACCGCTGAACATGTTCCTTGTCGAACGTGGCGGAGACACCATAAACAAGCTCGTCAGCCTGGGTGTAGCAATTGCAATCTTCAACGCTGTCATCGCCATCCAGATTCAGAATGCGCGCCTCATTTACAGTTCGGCACGTGACAAGTCGTGGCCAGATGCAATTGACCGCGCACTAGGTAGCGTCAACGAAAAGACAAAGACTCCTGTAATTGCAACAGTGATTGTCGGAGTCTTCGGGGCCCTCACTGCGTTCTTTGTTCCGTTCAACTGGCTGCTCATTGCAACCGGTGCTGGCGTCGTATTCATTTACGCAGTCGTTGCCGTCGCCGCGTTGCGTGTGCGCTCACACGGACCAATGCGCGAAGGTATCTACCGGATGCCACTATTCCCGCTACCACCTGTATTGGTTCTGGCGTTCATGGCCTACGTGTTGTATCAAAACGTCACAACTGATGCCAAGCCTGTCTTGGTCTCTGTTGTCACGATGGCTATCGGTGCGCTGTGGTACCTGGCCTTCATTCGACCTTCCCGCGGAGAACGTTGGACACTTCCAGATCCGCACACTGATTAACGGACAAATCGGAAAACCCCAGCTTTCGGGCTGGGGTTTTCCCTATATGGCTCTCGCTTTGACAGCCAAATGTTGGTTATTGTCGTGAAGTCAGTCGATGGCATCACAAGGAGCTCCACTATGAACATGCTGAATATTCCTACCAAGTCAGACACCAAGCGAATGGGCACACGAGTCCTAGCGGTAGCTGCGCTTGTGGTGACAGGGCTAGTGGCTATGCCTAGTGCGTCGTTTGCCTTCAGTACTGACACTTTTAACTACACCATCAACGGATCCACGGCGACAATCACAGGTTGTACAAGTGATCCGTGTCCATCGGCGTTAGTTATTCCAGCCGCTGTGACCGTGACTGCCAATAAGCAAATACCTGTTACCAATATTGGACCAGGAGCCTTCGATGGCGATTCATTTGCATCCGTATCTCTGCCAAGCTCGCTGAAAAGGATCAGTCAAGGCGCCTTTAGTGGCGTTACTGTCACGGGTCCTGTTGCAATTCCATCGTCGGTTAACATCGTTGGCAGCGGCGCCTTTAGCAATCTGGTCAGTACCGCGTTGACGCTTCCCACATCATTGACGAGAATCGACTCTGGTGCATTTGGTGGCGTTTCGGCGACGATGAATCTGCACATGATCACAGGCACAATCGGGAATGGTGCTTTCACCGGTAGCAACTTGTCCGCCGTCACCTTGGACAAGAATTTCACTCAAGTTTCATCTGGCGCGTTCGGTGCCTCATTTGATGGGTCTGGTGGAACGCTTGGGGCAGTCACAGTTCTTGGTGGATCCATTTTGCCTGGAGCATTCAGCAGCACGACAACTGATTCTGTACTTATTGGACCAAATGTGAAAACTATTTCGGCCGGAAGTTTCAGTGGGTCAGCAATCGGCGATGCAGGCGCACGCGGTGCGATCACAATTCAAGGTGGAAACATTGAAGCTGGCGCATTTAGCAACACAACTAGCACCTCAATTACCATCACTAGTGCAGTCTCAAGTGTTGGACCCGGTGCGTTCAGTGGCCCGGTGTTTGGTGACCCCGTTGCACACGGGGACATTTTTGTTGACTCGCCACTGATTGACAGCGGTGCGTTTTCGAACTCAACCGCTTCATCAGTGCACTTGGGTCCGCACGTGTCAACGATCGGCAGTGGCACCTTTGGTGGAAGTTCAGGCCCGTATTCGCTTGGAAATGTCACGATAGACGCTGGAAACTTCAGTCAAGGAGCGTTCTATGGAACGCAAATGACGTCACTCACAATAAATAAAGGCGTCAAGCTCATAGGAAGCAATGCTTTTTCATCGAGTTCATGGAATCCACAGAGCCTCGGTGCTGTAACAATCTCCGCTACTGAAATTGGTTATAACGCATTCTCTGGCAGCAGTATGAGTTCGCTGACGCTAACGAATTCGGTGAAGGATGTGGGCGATTTCTCGTTCTACTCAACCGACATCCCTTCTGCTGTGAATGTGAATGCTGATCGAATCGGTAGCAATGCCTTTTACCAAAGCACGATCACGGGTCTATTTACAGGATCCCGCGTGAAGAGCATTGAGCCATTCGCATTCGCCAATACAGCGAGTTTGACGAATGCAACCATCATGAGTGGGGACATTGGAGATAACGCTTTCTACAATTCTGGTCTGACGTCTGCGAATCTAGCATCAGGAGTCACATCGATTGGTGCAACCTCGTTTGGTTCGAATGCGGCGCTGGCGTCGTTCATCATCAATCCTGGTCTCAAATCGATTGGTGACTCTGCTTTCTATAACGACACGTCACTTGTGAACTTAGATATTCCAAACACAGTTGTGTCAATCGGTGAAAACGCTTTTTCGTCAAGTGGCATCACCACCTTGGCTATCGGTACGGGTGTAACAACTGTTGGAAAGTATCTCTTGACAGGTGGTGCGCCAATTTCAACTGTGCGTTTCTATGGTCCACTACCAGTGGTGGATAGCAATGTTTTTCCAAGTACAGATCTGTTGCTCATTCATGATTCAACAACGACATCCGCTTGGAATGCAGCGGCCTCGGCTGACACAGAAGGTTTCTCGCACGTCATCTTCGATTCCACATTAATACGTCCAACCATGACTGGTGTTGCGGTATCAACGACCTTCCCGACGAAGAAAATTGGGTTCAGCACAAGTGTGGCCTTGGCCGCACGTGGCAATGTCACTCAGATCATTACGATGCCAACAGTGTTGAAGAACAAGCGCGCGGGCAAGGCAAAGATTGTCTGTAAGTCTTCAGATCGTTGGGCAACGGCTGGATCAGGTGCTTTGGTGTGTAATGCGCCAGCATCCGTGCGGGACGCTTTGAAAAAGGGTGCGATTACCTTCACGGTGAAAACGACCTACACACCAGACCTGGGCTACCCAATGACGGTGACCACCACGGTTAAGGTTGCCAAGCACAAATAGGCGCCAACTGCTGGCAATAGGCTATGGGCATGAGTGTGTCTGCTGCCGTGTTGTCTGTTCACCCTGAGGTTGCTGAAGCCTTGGCGGCGGGTCGTCCCGTCGTTGCTTTGGAATCGACAATTATCAGTCATGGTTTGCCCAGCCCCCGCAATGTTGTTGTGGCTGGCGAGATCGAGCAAAGCGTGCGCGACGGTGGGGCAGTTCCGGCCACAATCGCAATCATTGCTGGAGTCGTCAAAGTCGGCCTGACAGCTGACGAACTGGCAATCCTTGGTGATCCAGGAAGCAATGTCACCAAAGTGTCGACTCGCGACCTCGGCCCAGTCATGGCTGCAGGTGGCCACGGAGCAACAACTGTTTCAGCGACAAGCCACATTGCTCATCTGGCTGGGATTAAGTATTTCGCGACAGGTGGTCTCGGCGGTGTGCACCGCGGTGCGCGTGACACGTGGGATGAATCTGCTGACCTTGTCACCTTGGCGCGCACGCCAATCACGGTGACATGTGCTGGCGTGAAATCAATTCTTGATGTCGGTGCTACCCTCGAACGTCTTGAGACTCTTGGTGTCACCGTCGTCGGCTACGGCACAGATGCATTCCCGGGTTTCTATCGTGCCGATTCTGGGCACACAGTGACCTGGCGTGTGGACACACCCGAGCAAGCGGCAGCCATCGGTGCACAGCGCGATGCGATCAAGGCGCCGGGGGCAATCGTTGTTGCCGCGCCAGTTGGTAGTGCTGACGAACTGGATTTGGATTTGCATGACCGCACATTGGCTTCAGGTTTGACCGCCGCGGACGCAGCGCACATCAGTGGCAAAGACGTCACTCCGTTTCTTTTGGATTGGTTCCACACTCAGACCAACAATCAGTCGCTGGAAGTCAACGTGACGTTGATTCGCGCAAATGCGTTGTTGGCTGCACAGATTGCTGTCGCTGCGAGTTAACTATGGCGAAGGTTCTGGTGATTGGCGACATCAACGTTGATGTAGTTAGTCAATACGAGGGAGTGTTGAATCAGAACTCAGACACGCCCACTCGAACATCGATCACTCTCGGTGGCTCTCCAAGTAATGTCAGCACCTGGCTTGCTCACAGCAATGTTCCAGTGGATCTCTTGGGCGGCATCGGCAATGACATGTTCGGCTCGTGGGCACTGAAGCAACTCGATGTATACGGTGTGCGCACTTCACAGGTGACTGTGTACGGTGCCGACAACACAGGTACGTGCGTGATCTTGGTAAATGCGTCAGGGGACCGCACAATGTTGCCCGACCCTGGAGCCAACCTGCAGGTTCATCCTGATGAGGTCTTCGATGCTGCCATCGATGCTGCCGACATCCTGATCATGAGTGCGTATTCATTCATTCGACCTGAAACGCGCGACATGGCTGTCCATGCTGTCCGCCGTGCTCGCGTCAATGGTTTGAATGTAGTACTTGATGCTGCGAGCGCCGCCCCGATTCGTGCAGCCGGACCACGACTCGTACGCGAATGGTTATGGATGGCGGACATTGTTGTTGCCAACGAGGATGAACTCCGTGCTCTGGGAAGTGATGTCACCCCTGATTGGACATCGTTAATGGACAACATGATCGTGAAACGAGGCAGTCAAGGCGCTACGTGGTACATGAAAGGTCGCCGAATTCACGATGTTGCGGCAGCCGAAGTCGACGTTGTGGACACCACAGGTGCAGGTGATGCTTTCCTGGCTGGAATTGTGTCGAGCTTGGTGCAATACCCGAGTTGGCATTTCTTAAACGATGACAAGCGCATTGCGGCTCTGACGGCGGCATCACAGTTGGCTGGCGAATGTTGCGCAAGAGTTGGAGCGACACCGGGACCGCGTGAATGAAGCGTCTCTACGTGTTGAGACATGCCCAAGCTGGCAGTTACACCCCGACGGATCACGAACGAGGGTTAACCGATTTTGGCGTTCGTCAGGCGTTGAGTATTGCTAGCAAAATTTCTGGCGTCGATTTTGGCTATGCGATTGTGAGCGATGCTGAACGAACTCAACGCACCTTCAGTGCTCTCGAGGTAAATGTTGATGTTCTCATTTCGGACGAGGCCTACAACGCGTCAGCTCTGCAATTAGAGGCACTTGTGCGAAACACTCCGGCGCACGTTGAGAACGTTTTGCTGATTGCACATAACCCAGGTGTCAGCGATATGGCGCGTGTTGCTGGTGTAACACAATCTCTGGGGACGTGTGACTTGGTTGTTGTTGAGTTTGATAGTGAATGGGACAACTTTGCTATGGAACTCTCTCGTGTTGTCGAACTTGTTCATCCAGACAGGGAATAGGTCCACAGATTCGGTAGTTGCTGTCCTATGTGTCTGAAAGGACAGGTAATCTCTAGGACATGACCACGCAAGGAACCTCAGCTAACGCATCGCGTTTTGCGACGCCAAAGTCGCAGGGACCCTTTTTGACCTATTCGGGTTTCAGTGATGGCCACACATTGGACGCCGAATTCTGTGTAGTCGACGTTGAAACGACAGGGTTGGACGCTGGGGCTGGCGCATCCATTGTCGAGCTCGCTGCAATTCGCTGTGACGCACAGGGCAACGTGATTGATTCCATGTCGACATTGATTGATCCTGGAACGGACGACACAGGTGCAGTCCACATCCACGGAATCACCCCGTTGATGGTCTCAGGGGCACCGACATTTGCCGAGGCGTTTCCGCGATTTGCTGAATTGTTGTCAGGCGCGATTTTTGTTGCACATCATGCAAAATTCGATGAGTCCTTTGTGGCGGCCGAAGCCGAGCGCGCCGGCATAGTTATTCAGCGCTCGCCGGGATTGTGTACCTATTGGATGGGTCGCGACCTGCTGACCGGCGTGACCGAAAACCACAAACTTGCGACTCTCGCACAGCACTTCAATCTGACGCAGGGAAACATGCATGCTGCATACGACGATGCGATGGTGGTTGTGCAGCTGATTCCACAACTTATCGAGCTCGCTGCGACGCAAGGTAAGACGTTGAATTTCTTTAGTGAATTGACCCAGCACAATGCGGGCGAATTACAGGTTGAACTTCGTTCTAGGTAATTAATCGATGGTGACGACGCCATGCGGTGTCGTGAACTTAATCGACGCCAATCCGGCATCTTCTTCATCGACAAAGCACACATTCAGCGAAGTGAGCAATGTTGGAGCCTCGGCGCCAAGCCAAGAACTCAATGAGGTTTCATCTGCCGAGATGCAGACCTGTTCAATGGCGATTGCCGAATCGGCACCCATTGACGGATGCTCTGAATCGTCGTCCCAACGGATAAAGAATGGCATTGCAGGGTCGTTCAAAAGGTCCAAGACACCAAGTTGGCGCCAGTGAACATCGACACCGTCAGGACGAACACGATGGCCAATACCGGCGTCGCGACCAAGCACTGTTTCGTGTGGTGCAAGGTCGTCAACACGCACAGCCCAACCCATCCATCCGCCGCCAGCTTCAGCTGCCTGACGAACCGCTTGGCCAAATGGTGCTGCCTCAGCGGCGGGGTGATCCAGGGGACTCACAACTTCGATGTATGAACCACCGGCAAGGGGGAGGATGAAATTACGCGTACCAAAACGTGGGTGACGACCGCCATCAGTGAAGGCTGCGCCGAGCTCGGAACCGAGACGTTGAACTGTGTCCGCCAACTCTGAAGTGTTGACGGCGTATGACACGTGGTCTAGCTGCATGACAAAACTTTGGCACAAGTCAGTTGCGCCATTCGCACCGGGGTACCCATTCCGGGAGGGTGCAAAAAATGGATTTTTGTCCCGCAAATATGTGCGGCGTGTCGCTACACAGTTGAGCGCGTCACGTTGTCTAAGTTTTCATACAAGCACCTAGAGCGACGGCGGAGGGGAAGCCACCCGAACTCTAGGTGCTCCTTTGTGCCCAAAAACAGGTCGGACACTTGAGCGTGCACAGGCATAGTCAGTCCACAGGTTCTAACAAATTGTTGGCGCTGTGTGTTCTCTTTCGCACAGTTGCGACATGAACATACATTCACCACGTCAACTAATTTCCGCAATGCCAACCTTGCTCGGTTTTGAACCGCATGACTGTGTGGTGCTCGCTGTGCTGAGTGACGACGATGTAATAGCCGCTGCACGTGTTGATCTAGGACAACCGATAACTGAGCGCAACGCACTAGAGATGCTCTCTGGAGTTGCCCAAACTCAACCTGAGCGATCGATTGCATTGGTCTTTTACTCACAAGACCGTGAATTGGTAGTCGAGGCGAGTCACGAGCTCCAGGCAGCCTGTGAAATGGACGAGTGGGGCGTCCTAGACGCGCTTCTGGTGAGCGGTTCACGTTGGTGGTCGCTGTTATGTGACGACAGCGAATGCTGTCCTCCTGATGGTCAAGTCGTGGAGGTCATCAGCGACCCACTATTCGGCGAGTTGGTTGCCCTCGGCGACTCGCCTTATGTGGCACGACAAATTTTGGTTGACTCTTTGCAGTCGGAGGATTTGGATTATGCCGGGCAAGCAGCACGCCAAAGCGCATACAACCTCCGATTTGATGAATTGTCGCTGGCACTAAATGCGTCACAAACATTCGTGCGCGACGAATGGGTTACTCGTGCATTTTCGTTGATGTGTACAGATGTGCAATTGGAGTGGGACGACATCGCAGTGATCGCAATCGTCATCGATGACATACGGATGCGCGACGGACTGTTGCGGAGGTGCTTTGACGATTCCGCATCGCGAGCGGCAACGCTTGAGAACCTGCGCTTTGCATTGCGGCGAGTGGCCAGCTCGCACATCGCTGGCATATCGACTGTGCTCGCCGGGATTGCGTGGTTGGACGGCAATACGCTTCTGACCCAGATTGCACTTGATCGCGCACTCGAAGAGGATCCCAGTTATTCGTTGGCGCATCTCCTGCAATTGGCTTTAACACACAATGTGCCGCCTTCGGTGTGGTCCGACTCATTGGAGGCTGTCAGCTATGACCAGTGTCTGCTCGGTGCCGCATAGTTGTCCACAAGCGCTGAAATTCGCACTACACAACGAAGTGTGTCTGTTTACGCTCCTGTGGTGAAGAAGACGGTATTTGTAGTGGCTCTGTCGCTGTTGACTGTGCTGTTGAGCGCACATCCGTCTAGTGCGCAAACATCCATTGAAGTCCATGGTGATCAAAGTTCGATTGCTTACACCGGGGACGGAGGGCTATTACTACCCAACTCCTTCACTGGCGACGCGAGCCAAAAATATGCAGTGGCTCAATGTGACGAATGTG
>CANGDT010000046.1 GCA_947452755.1 Actinomycetota bacterium | reverse complement strand
TCAGCCTTTGCACGCCTGAGGGTGTCGTTCCGGTTGTTCGCACGCGAACTCCCGGGATCGGGTGGTCGTCTTCTATCGTTGTCTAACTAGCCCTGGCGCTGTTTGTGGCGTGGGTTTTCACAAATGACCATGACAACACCATGACGACGGATTACCTTGCACTTGTCGCACATTGGCTTTACTGAGGGATTTACCTTCACTGTTGCTTCCTGATCACTTGTAACGGTAGACAATTCGTCCACGGGTTAGATCGTATGGAGAGAGCTCCACAACAACCTTGTCATCGGGAAGAATACGGATGTAGTGCATACGCATTTTTCCTGAAATGTGTGCAAGAACCTTGTGGCCGTTCTCAAGCTCTACACGGAACATAGCGTTCGGCAGAGACTCCATGATGGTGCCCTCGATTTCGATGGCGCCGTCTTTTTTGGCCATAAAGCTTTTTACACTCCCTTGGAAGGGCCCCGTGTGAAATTACACAGGACCGACGTCCGATGTTACGGCAAATTGGCGAAAAGATGAAATTGACCCCGATGCGAGGGCAAAGTACACCCTAAATCGGCAAGTTTGGTTATTTCCCGTCAATGGAAACTGTTGGCGCGTCGAGGCTGTTTGCCACTGAAATTGCTTCTTCGTATGCCTGAGTTGATCGGTCCAACTGTCCTCGTTGGGCAAACTCACGTGCGATGAATACCCAGAGTCCAGATAAGTCCTGAGTGGAATGTCTATCAATCGCTTCTAGCTCTTCGGCTGACCGTACGACCTGATCAAGGTCCTGATCCAACACAAATATTGATTTAATCCGTACTATTGCTAATTCCAGAAACGGCTCAATATGTGTGGCGGATATTAAGTTGATCCCAGTTTCTGCATGCTTCAATGCCTCTTGAGTAATGCCATCTCTCAATGAAAGTTCGGCAAGAGCGAGACACGCGTACGCAGCACTTTGGACATTTCCAGTCGCTAGACACTCAAGATAGGCAGATTCACATAAGTTTCGAACTCCCGAAATGTCTTCTAACGCTGCATTGACACTCAGCACTGCCAGCGCAGACTTCATACGGGGCAAACTATCTAGTAGCTCGGCTGCTTGTGCATGCGCTAACGAACGCTTCATCAAGATGATCGCTTCCGAGGTATTACCCAGCGATTCAGCAATTCCCGAACGTTCCCACTCGTAAAACGCAAGTGAACGAGGATCCGAAATTCTTTTGGCAATTTCACCCGCCTGTGCGGCGAGACTCCGCGCCCGGCTCAGATTACCCAGCGCAACATGGCACGTTGCTGTTTGACATAGAATTCCAACAAGAAATTCCGCTGGCCACAACGGCTTCGCCTGGCTGCCAATGAATTGTTCGCCGAGTAGGGCACCGAAAGAACTGTCTCCAGAGTGGAGGTAAAAACGCAGTAGTTCAAGGACTGCTTCGGCATGCAGTGCGGAATGCTCTGGGCGATCCAGTCCGACAAGTTGCTCAAGGATTTGCAATGCTTCTGCTGACTCACCGAGAGCCTTTAGACACTTTGCCTTAAGCAACTGCGCTTGCAGAGACACAACAGATTCAATTGCGGTCGTAGAAAGTATTTCCTCAAGAGCATCAATCGAACTATTGAATTGCCCATCATTAATTTGAGCCCGAATGCTGGATAGTGCTAACTCCTGACTGACGTTCGGAATGTCGGTCAGGAGCGACTCAGGCGTAACTCCAAATCGTTCAGCGAATGCCTCAATTAACTCTTGCTTAGGCACTCTACTTCCGCTCTCAATGAGCGAAATGTAGCTTGATGCAACCAGGCCATCGGCGGCATCCTTTTGAGACATTCCAGCCGCAAGGCGCGCGCCCTTGAAGCGGTCAGCAAAGTTCATTCAAATTTCCTTACAAATTTAATTACAACTTGTAAAGCATATAGTAATCTTTTGATGATTGGAATTGGAGCTGATTCATCATGAGTCATAGAAGGAAATTTAATACGGTCGTGGTGCCCCTAGTGGCGGCCATTCTGACAACTGCATGCGGAAGAACGCCTGATGTTAAAGCCGATACCCATCTCTCCCCCAACTTGGATGGATTCGCATGGATTTATCAAAGCAATTTGGACATCGCTTACAAACTGGATTTTCCAGCGAACTTCCCAACTTATCCAATGGCTTCCGTTTACGTGTTTACTTCACATGCACACACGTACGCGAACTTGATTTGTGATGCTGCCGGAGGAATCCGCTGGCAAACAGATCTATGCATTGACAATTCGGGCCTAAACTCAAAAGGATTCAGCGTCGATCTCTGGCCGGTTCCAAAGACGATTAAGTCCATCAAAATTTCGTTCCCAGATCGAAGCACGGCCAACGCACCAATTGCCACTACACCGGACAACGTACCCGCGAATTTCGCGGTCTGGTTTGGCCCAACCAATCAAGAAAAGCGTCGCCCCACACTCGTTACCGAACTTCCACACGCGTGGTAACTGAAATCAGTGACTAATTCTTGGCTGATGCTGGTGAGGAAATTCCATGGGCTGCAAAGTACTCGGCTCCCCCATCATGGGCAGTCAAAACCCACGGGCCTTGCTCAGTGATGGCAACGGTGTGCTCCCAATGGCTGGCATAGGAGCCATCCACGGTTACAACGGTCCAATCATCAGCGAGCGTCTTCACGTGACGCGAGCCAAGTGTCGCCATCGGTTCAATTGCAAGGGCCATCCCGACGACGAGATCCAGTCCGTGGCCAGGCGCACCAAAGTTTGGCACGAATGGATCCATGTGCATTTTCGTTCCAATGCCGTGGCCGCCATATTCTTCGAGCACGCCATAGTTGTCACCAGAACGCAACACTGCTTCAACTGCATGACTGATGTCAGAAATTTTGTTGCCCGCTTGTGCTTGCGCAAGTCCGGCCCACATCGATTCGCGAGTTGTATCGCTCAACTTTGTATGCGCGGATACTGGCGCACCAATCTCAATCGTGATTGCAGAGTCACCATGCCAACCATCAACTATTGCACCAAAGTCAATTGACAAAATGTCACCATCTTGCAACGGACGCGGATTTGGAATTGCATGAACAACTTCATCATTGACTGATGAACAAATTACTGAGGGATATCCGTAGTAACCAAGAAACGACGGTGTCGCGCCCCGCTTAACAAGCTCTTCACGGGCAATGCGATCGAGATCCGCAGTTGTTACACCGACACCTGATTCGTTGCGAAGTCGTTCCAAAATGTCGGCAACAACTAAACCCGCGACACGCATCTTGTCGAACTGCGCAGGAGTTTTTATTTCAATTTTATTTTTACGCCCAAACATGGCGAACTTACTTTGACAGCGCGTCAGAGATACGTGCAGTGACTTCTTCAACTGAACCAAGGCCATCAACCTTGATCAGCTGTCCACGGCTTGCGTACAGCGCAGTTAACGGCGCAGTCTGCTCGGTGTACACATCAAGGCGGTGGCGAATAATTTCTTCGGTGTCATCGGCGCGACCTTGTTCAGCGGCACGATTAATTAAGCGGGCAACAACTTCATCAGTGTCCGCAGTTAGTTCGATTACTTTGTCGAGTCCCTTACCGCCGAGCATGCCATCAAGTTCTGCAACCTGTGCAACCGTGCGTGGGTAACCATCAAGAAGAAATCCGTTTGCTGAATCTTGGCTCTTCAAACGTTCACGAACCATGCCGTTTGTCACTGAGTCCGGTACGTATTCACCAGCGTCCATGTACTTCTTTGCTTCCTGGCCAAGGGGTGTACCTTGAGCAAGGTTTGCGCGAAATAAGTCTCCAGTGGAAATGTGCGGGATACCAATGCGATCACACAAGATGGCAGCCTGAGTGCCCTTACCGGCACCAGGAGGACCCATGATCAACAGACGCATTACTTAAGGAATCCTTCGTAGTTACGTTGCTGAAGTTGGCTCTCAATCTGCTTCACAGTATCCAAACCAACGCCAACCATAATCAACAGTGAAGTGCCACCGAAGATGAAGCGCTTGCCAACACCCAAAACATCGAATGCGATGTAAGGAATTGTGGCAATCATTGCAAGGTACAAAGCACCCGGCAATGTGATGCGGCTAAGAACATAAGACAAGTAATCTGCAGTTGGCTTACCGGCACGAATGCCTGGGATAAATCCGCCGTACTGCTTCATGTCGTCAGCAACTTCATCTGGGTTGAAGGTAATCGACACGTAGAAGTATGCAAAGAAAATAATGAGCAGGAAGTTAGCTACCAAGTAGGCCTGACGACCTGGCGCCATATAAGTGGAGACCCATTGCGCCCAGCTTGCCTGTGAACCAGTCAGCTGAACAATCAGCGACGGCAAATACAAAAGCGAAGACGCGAAGATAACTGGAATAACGCCAGCCTGGTTGACCTTCAGTGGCAAGTACGTTGACGTACCACCGTACTGACGACGACCCACTTGACGCTTTGCATACTGCACTGGAATACGACGCTGTGCTTGTTCCACGTATACAACAGCCGCAATAGTTGCAAAGCCAACGAGCAACGTCAAGATGAACTTCATCGAACCGTCGATCTTCCAAATGGAAGCAAGTTGACCCGGGAAGGTTGCGATGATTGATGTGAAAATCAAGATCGACATACCGTTACCCACGCCACGGTCCGTAATCAATTCGCCAAGCCACATAATCAATGAGGTACCCGCGGTCATCACAACGACCATGGTCAGCAACAACTGAATAGATTGGTTTGGCATCAACTGTGCGGTACAGCCTGAGAACAAACGTCCTGGCGTACGAGCCAAGGTGATGATTGTGGTCGACTGCAGAATCGCAAGACCGATAGTCAAGTAACGCGTGTACTGCGTGATTTTGGCCTGACCGGCCTGGCCTTCCTTCTTAAGACCTTCTAAACGCGGAATAACTACGGTCAGAAGCTGAAGGATGATGCTCGAGGTGATGTAAGGCATGATGCCGAGTGCAAAAACTGACAACTGCAGCAACGCGCCACCACTGAACAGGTTGATCAAGCCGTAGACAGAATTATCCTGAACCGACTTGATACAACCGTGAACAGCTGTGTAGCTCACACCCGGAATCGGAACAACCGAACCCAAGCGGAACAAAGCAATGATGCTTAGTGTGAACAGAAGTTTCTTACGCAAGTCTGGCGTACGAAAAGCTGCTGCAAATGCGCTAAGCATCAATTGCCTCCTTAAAGAAGTTTCCTACCATCGCTAGGCGATGGCACGAATCAGATCTGGTTTACGGAACCACCAGCAGCGACAATCTTTGCCTTTGCTGATTCTGAGAACTGGTTAGCAGTTACGTTCACAGCAACCTTGATGTCGCCCTGTCCGAGAACCTTGACTAGTTCGCCCTTACGGACCGCACCAGCCTTAACTAGATCTGCAATTGTGATGTCGCCACCCTGTGGGAACAACGCAGCAATAGTTGCAACGTTCACTGGCTGGTACTCGGTACGGAATGGATTAGTGAAACCCTTCAGCTTTGGTGTGCGCATGTGAAGTGGCATCTGGCCACCTTCAAAACGCTCGGGAACCTGGTAACGAGCCTTAGTACCCTTGGTACCGCGACCTGAAGTCTTACCTTTGCTACCTTCACCGCGACCAACGCGAGTCTTAGCTGTCTTTGCACCTGGTGCTGGACGAAGATGATGAACCTTAAGTGTCATGGTTACTTAACCTCCTCGAAGCTAACCAAGTGGCGAACAGTGTTAACCATGCCACGAATTTCTGGACGATCTTCCTTGATGACAGTATCGCCAATGCGCTTGAGACCAAGCGAACGCAACGTTGCACGCTGGTTTTGCTTGCCGCCAATGCCTGACTTCAACTGTGTGACCTTAAGCTGTGCCATTACGCACCAACCTTTTCTGCGTTCGAACGCAACAATGCAGCAGGAGCAACCTGATCCAAAGGAAGTCCACGGCGAGCCGCGACCTGCTCTGGGCGCTCAAGCATCTTTAGTGCAGCAATAGTTGCATGCACGATGTTGATTGCGTTTGATGAGCCAAGTGACTTGCTGAGTACATCGTGAATACCTGCGCACTCAAGTACTGCACGAACAGGTCCACCAGCAATAACACCGGTACCTGGAGCAGCAGGACGAAGAAGTACAACACCTGCAGCAGCCTCGCCCGTTACTGGGTGAGGGATGGTGCTCTGGATACGAGGAACGCTGAAGAAATTCTTCTTTGCCTCTTCGACACCCTTAGCAATTGCAGCTGGAACTTCTTTTGCCTTGCCGTAGCCGACGCCGACCTTGCCGTCACCGTCACCAACGACAACAAGTGCGGTGAAGCTAAAGCGACGACCACCCTTGACGACCTTGGATACGCGGTTGATTGTGACAACGCGCTCGATGAATGCACTCTTCTCGACTGGAGCCTGGTTATCGCGACGATCGCGACGATCGCGACGATCGTTACCGCCTTCGCGAGTTTCACCACGTTGGTTAGCAGCCATGTTTATTTCCTACTTCCTTCTCGTGGTTCTTAGAACTCGAGGCCGCCCTCGCGGGCGCCATCTGCTAGGGCCGCTACGCGACCGTGATACTTGTTTCCACCGCGGTCAAAGACAACCGTGCTTACGCCGGCTTCCTTTGCACGAGCAGCAAGAAGCTTGCCAACTTCGCTTGCCTTAGCTGACTTGTCAGACGAAGACGAACGTAGATCCTTTTCCATTGTTGATGCTGACGCAAGTGTGTGACCTGCAGTGTCATCAACGATCTGGGCCAGGATGTGGCGTGCTGAACGGTTGATCACCAAACGAGGACGTGCCTCGGTGCCAGTGATCTTCTTACGAACGCGGGTGTGGCGACGCTTGCGCGAAACTGCCTTCTTATTACCCGAACCTAATTTGGCTACGACAGACATTACTTCTTGCCAGCCTTTCCAGCCTTGCGACGGATGACCTCGTCGGAGTAACGGATGCCCTTTGCCTTGTAAGGATCGGGCTTGCGAAGCTTGCGCAGGTTTGCAGCAACTTCGCCAACCTGCTGCTTGTCAATTCCTTGAACATGCAGACGGGTTGGGGTTTCGACAGTGAAGGTGATGCCTTCTGGGGCATCAATCTTTACTGGGTGGCTAAATCCAAGTGCGAACTCAAGTGTGTTGCCAGCAGCAACAACGCGGTAACCGGTACCTGAGATTTCCAATGTTTTCTGGTAACCCTCGGTAACACCCTTGATCATGTTCGCAATAAGTGTGCGAGACAGACCATGAAGTGAGCGGCTTGCGCGTTCGTCGTTTGGACGAGTAACAGACAACTGTCCATCCTCCGCCTTCGCAACAACAATTGGTTCAGCAACAGTGTGTGACAAAGTGCCCTTCGGACCCTTCACAGTAACGAGAGCACCATCGATGGTGACATCTACGCCAGCTGGAATGGCAATTGGCATACGACCAATACGTGACATGTCAGTACCCCTTACCAGACGTAGGCGAGGACTTCCCCACCCACGCCTTTCTCTGCGCACTGCTTGTCAGTGAGGAGACCAGTTGATGTTGAGATGATCGCAACACCAAGGCCGCCAAGCACGCGTGGAAGCGCAGTGTTCTTTGCGTAAACGCGAAGACCTGGCTTTGACACACGGCGAACGCCAGCGATTGAACGCTCGCGGTTTGGACCGTACTTAAGACTGATGTTCAAGGTCTTACCCACTGGAGCATCTTCGACGTCAAAGCTACCGATGTAACCTTCACGCTTCAGGATCTCAGCGATGTGTTCCTTGATCTTTGAATGGGGCATGCTCACTGACTCGTGATGAGCCGAGTTCGCATTGCGTACACGCGTGAGCATGTCCGCAATTGGGTCTGTCATTGTCATTTTGGCTTGTCGCCTTCCTCGCCGCGGTATCCGTTAGGACCTACGGCGTCATTGTTTACCAGGAGCTCTTTGTGATACCGGGAAGTTCACCTGCGTGTGCCATTTCGCGGAAGCACACACGGCATAGGCCGAATTTGCGGTAAACCGCATGTGGACGTCCACACTTCTGGCAGCGGGTGTAACCGCGGACCTTGAACTTTGGGGTCTTATTTGCTTTGTTCTTAAGACTGGTTTTTGCCATGACTTAAGCCTCCTTGAATGGGAAGCCCAGGAGCTTGAGAAGCGCCCGACCTTCTTCATCGGTAGCAGCTGTAGTCACAAGTGTGATGTCCATGCCGCGCTGACGGTCAACTGAGTCTGGATTGATTTCGTGGAACATAACCTGTTCGGTCAAACCGAAGGTGTAGTTGCCATTGCCATCAAACTGCTTTGGTGACAAACCACGGAAGTCGCGGATACGTGGCAGAGCCAGTGTCAGCAGACGATCGAGGAATTCCCACATGCGATCGCCACGAAGAGTTACGTGTGCACCAATCGGCATGCCTTCACGAAGCTTGAACTGCGCAATTGAAAGACGAGCCTTGGTCACCTGTGGCTTTTGGCCGGTGATTGCGGTCAGGTCGCGGATTGCACCTTCGATGAGCTTTGAGTCGCGAGCAGCTTCGCCAACACCCATGTTCACAACGATCTTTACCAGACCCGGAACCTGCATTGGATTTTCGAAGTTGAACTCAGCCTGAAGTGCAGGAACGATGTCCGCACGGTACTGAGCCTTCAAACGAGGAATTTCGTTAACAGCGGTAGACATTAGATGTCCTTTCCGGAACGACGAGCTACGCGTACGCCGCGTTCGCCCGAGTACGTTGTGCCATCAGCACGTGTCTTGGTCACTTCGTCGCGACGTGAGCCAACCTTGGTTGCCTTACCGTCTGCAATGAGCTGAACATTTGAAACGTGAATCGGTGCTTCAACAGTCTCGATACCGCCAACAACAGCACCACGTGTGGTCTGTTCTTTACGGACGTGACGCTTCATGCGGTTAACGCCTTCAACGATGACCTTGTTGCGGTCTTCGAATACTGCAAGAACAGTGCCCTTGGCACCCTTGTCCTTGCCAGCGATTACTAGTACTTCATCACCAGTTTTGATTTTCATTACAAAACCTCCGGTGCAAGCGAAATGATCTTCATGTAGCGCTTGTCGCGAAGTTCGCGACCAACTGGACCGAAGATACGTGTTCCACGAGGTTCGCCGTCAGCCTTAAGGATGACAGCTGCGTTCTCGTCGAAACGGATGTAGGAACCATCTGGACGGCGGCGTTCTTTCTTTGTGCGAACGACGACAGCCTTAACGACGTCACCCTTCTTCACATTGCCGCCAGGGATTGCATCCTTGACTGTAGCGACGACAACATCGCCGATACCTGCATAGCGACGTGCTGAGCCACCGAGAACACGGATAACCAAGATTTCCTTGGCACCTGTGTTGTCAGCGACGCGCAGTCGAGACTCTTGCTGAAGCATTTTTCAATCCCTACCCTTACTTGGCCTTCTCGAGAATTTCGACTACACGCCAGCGCTTGGTAGCACTAAGTGGTCGAGTTTCCATCAACAGGACGCGGTCACCGGTGCCAGCTGAGTTTGATTCGTCATGCGCCTTGAGCTTGCTGGTGCGACGAACAACCTTGCCGTACAACGGGTGCTTGAAGCGGTCTTCTACAGCAACAACGACGGTCTTATCCATCTTGTCGCTGACGACAAGTCCTTCACGGACCTTGCGATCGCCACGATCTAAGTTTTCACTCATGCTGCACCCTCATTGCTGTCGACTGGTGTGATACCCAACTCGCGCTCACGCATCACGGTGTACAAACGTGCGATGTTCCTGCGAACTTCACGTAGACGACCGTGTGATTCCAACTGGCCGGTGGCTGCCTGGAATCGCAGGTTGAACAATTCTTCTTTTGCTTCGCGCAACTTCGACACGAGTTCGTCGTTGGCTAGGCCACGCAAATCGTTTGTGAAAGTAGCCATTAGATTTCCTCTCGCGCAATGATGCGGCACTTCATAGGAAGCTTGTGCATTGCACGGGTCAAAGCTTCGTGGGCAACCTTTTCGTTCGGATATGCAATCTCGAACATGACGCGGCCTGGCTTGACGTTGGCAATCCACCATTCAACAGAACCCTTACCGGAACCCATGCGGGTTTCAGCTGGCTTCTTGGTCAAAGGACGGTCTGGGTAGATGTTGATCCACACCTTGCCGCCACGTCGGATGTGACGTGTCATAGCAATACGTGCAGATTCAATCTGACGGTTAGTGACGTACGCAGGCTCAATTGCCTGAAGACCCCACTGGCCAAAAGTTACAGCGTTGCCACCCTTTGATACGCCTGAGCGATCTGGGTGATGCTGCTTACGGTGCTTTACGCGACGTGGAATTAACATGCTTAGGCTCCTTCAGTAACTTCTGCTACTGGTGCAGCGGCTTCAACAACTGGTGCTTCAACTGCTGCAGGTGCAGCTGCTGGAGCGCTTGATGCTGGACGTGAACCTGCGCGAGCTGGACGTGATGGACGAGCGCCAGCACGTGCTGATGCTGCAGCCTGTTCACGTTCTGCACGGCTACCAAGAGCATCGCCCTTGTAGATCCATACCTTGACGCCAATGCGACCAAAAGTGGTGCGTGCTTCATAGAAGCCGTAGTCGATGTCTGCGCGAAGTGTGTGCAATGGCACGCGACCTTCGCGGTAGAACTCACGACGTGACATTTCAGCGCCACCAAGACGGCCCGACACCTGGATACGAATACCCTTAGCGCCCGACTTCAGTGCTGACTGCATAGCCTTCTTCATCGCACGGCGGAATGACACGCGGCTCGAAAGCTGTTCTGCAACACCCTGTGCAACAAGTTGTGCTTCGATTTCTGGGTTCTTAACTTCCAGAACGTTGAGCTGAACCTGCTTGCCGGTGAGCTTTTCGAGGCGACCACGGATCAGGTCTGCTTCTTGGCCACGACGACCAATAACAATGCCTGGGCGAGCGGTGTGAATGTCAACGCGAACACGATCGCGAGTACGTTCAATTTCAACGCGAGCGATGCCAGCACGTTCCATGCCTTCAGTCATCAGCTTGCGGATCTTGACATCCTCAGCGACGTAATCGCGGTAGCGTTCGCCAACCTTTGAAGAATCGGCAAACCACTTCGAGCGGTAGTCCGTC
>CANGDT010000045.1 GCA_947452755.1 Actinomycetota bacterium | reverse complement strand
GAACGACCGGCTGCAAGACCGGCAAGCATGACGTTTTCTGTGCCGGAAAGGTTCGTATTAAAACCAACACCAAGTGAAAGCAATGTACTGACTTCACCATTCACAGATACCCGACCAGAGGATGGAGGAAGAATTCCGGCTATCGCGCGAAGCAATGTGGATTTGCCTGCACCGTTGTGGCCGACTACTCCCAGAACAGTTCCACGTGGAATTTCAAAGGAAACATTCTTGACAGCTTCAACTTCACGAACGATGCGTTCGCCACGGCCAAGGCGATTCAAGGATGCCTTCATCGTTGGACGACGCTCAAAAGTGGTGCGGTAAGTAATGCTGAGGTCTTCAACAAGGATCGACGTTTCCGCCTGCTTTTCCTTTTCAAGCTTCCAACCTGAAGTTGGTTTACCTTCTGCGTCTAACTCGTCGTTGTCGACTGAGAAATCATCAAATTCGGACAGCGAACTCACGCTCCCTACGTAGGAATACGAAACAGCCACCGATAAGTGCGATGAACGTCCAGGAGACTGCGAAAATCCACAATCGTGCTGGTGGCACTTCACCGCGGACTAATGCATCAGTCCAGCAACCAAGCAATCCGTAAAGCGGGTTAAACGGCATAACAACCTGAAGGCTTTCGCGCACCTGATCGGGGTAGTAAAGAACTGGTGAAAGGTAAAGCCAAATGCGTTGGAAGTAAGGCAAGAATGAACTGATGTCGCGGAAGTACACCTGGAGGGTTGCGGTCAATGCTGCGACACCGAATGCAAAGACAAACATCAACATAAATGCCGGGATAGCCAAGAGTTGTGCGGCTGTTATTGGTTGATGAGTCAGGAGGTGGGCCGCGATGTACACAATCATGGTCGGCAAGAACCGGCGAAACGAAACAAGAACTGAAGAAAATGGGAGCAACAAACGTGGGAAGGACTGATTCGCAATCAGCTTGCCAACGCTGGTGACGCTGGATGCACCAGTCACCATCGACGTAGACACGAAGTAGAAAGCAAACAGGCCGCCGAGCAGATGTGAGAAGTAGTCAGATCCGTGTGCCTTGCCACCTGACAGGATGAAAACCAAGAAGTAGTAGACAGTTGCTAGAAGCAACGGATTGATGACCAGCCACAACTGACCAAAGAAGGTGACTGACTGCTGGGAACGTAATGTTGAGCGTGAAAGTTCAAAAGCAAATTCGCGACGGCGCCACATCTCGCGGAAGTAAGGGACCAAGGGTGGCAAACCAACACGATTTGCCTCATAAACTCTCAACTCGCGGGTCTCTGCAGGCACTTGACCATGCTACATGAACAGAGGCTATTTCTACTGAGTAGGCTCGTGGGCATAATGTGGTCGCAACAACAATTTAGTTGTGTTGTATGGCCTTAAATGCTGATGAGGATACATATCGTGGCTGCGAAGACCCCGCGTGTATTGATGGTTGTCTGGAATGCCATCGAAGGTGATTCTCGTGTCCAAAAAGAGGCGCAATCACTATCGGTTGCTGGATGTGACGTCACGCTTGTTGGCGTAAGTTCTCTTGGCTCGCGACTGTCAGGCTCATTAGGGGCTGTGCGCGTGGAGGTCTTTCCAATTGGAAATTCAGCCACCTCGGCGAATCGACGCTCTTCAAGTACTTTGAAGTCGCGAATTCGAACTCTTGCAAAGAAAGTTCCTGGTGCTGCCGCACGTGGGCGAGTTCGCTCGATGGAAAATTATTCCAAGCTCGTTGCGCAACAAATTCGGTCAGAGTGTGACATCGAAAATTTTGATGTTGTCCACATTCAGGATTACAAAGCGCTTGAGTTGGGGCTAGACCTTTACCAGGGGACTAAGAAGCTTGTGTATGACGCACACGAGTACCTGCCAGGTATCGATCAAGCCGGGCCGCTACAAGACTATTTTGAGGATCTTGAAAAGATTGGCATCGCACTTTCCGAAGCAGTTATCACGGTGAGCCCAATCATCGCGGAAAGAATCATCGTCGAACAAAATCCATCGTGCGAAGTAACAGTGATTCGAAATACTCCTTTGGTGGATGTTGAATCAGGACCACGAGATATTCGACAAGACACTGGTTTAGGCAACGAAGTGCCCTTGGTTGTGTACAGCGGAAGTGTCGCTCCGCAACGTGGCCTGGCCACACTTCTCGATGCGATGTTGGATCTCGAGAGCATTCATCTTGCAGTTGTCGCGCCAAATCAACACTCGCTGGATGGGTATCTCAACTCGGGGAAGTATGCATCGCTGAGTAGCCGACTTCATGTTGTGCCATTTGTTTCACCTGGACAAGTTGCGCACTATTTACGGACTGCTGATGTTGCTGTGCATCCGATGCCGAGCCACATTGATGGGCGTGAAGTTCTCAATCATCAGTTTGCTTTGCCAAACAAGTGGTTTGAATACGTGCGCGCAGGATTGCCGGTAGTTGTGAGTGATGTAGAAGCATTGAGTGCACTCGTTCGAGAATGCGGCAATGGCGAAGTGTTTGCTTCAAACGATCCGCATTCGTTGGCCGATGCCCTGAAGAAAGTGTTTTCAGAGAAGCCGAAGTATCAAGAAAACGTGACACAAGAAATGCGCAACGATTCAGATTGGCAGATTGACGGCAAGAAGTTGGTTGATGTGTATTCAGCGCTCTTTCCGGAATGGAAACCGACGATGTCTACTAGTTCAGAAAACTCGGCGCTTACGTTAGCTTCGCTTACTGAGCCACAACTGAAGTGCAGGTAGTCCGTTAAGGGTTGCTGGTTGGTCTGAAAGTTTCGCAAGTCTCCACACGCTGTAAACAGAGTGGTTGTCCAAAGCGACAAGCGCATCCGCGGAGAGCAAATTATTAACGAGTGTTTGTTGTCCGGAGAGTCGATTCCACATCAGCATTTTTCCGTCGAGTGCTTTCCGCTGAGCAAGCCGTTTGAGGCGTTGGGTCAGTTTTTTGCGCAGGGCGCGGTATTTGCGTCGCAATACGTTACGTACTTTTCGAATGAAAGTTTTTTCGGCAACACCAGGGCCACCTGCGCTGACAAGCGTCGCCTTTAGTTCAGCTAGATCAGAGTGAAATCCACTTGCGCCACTGAAACCCGAAATATTTACATCATTGGGCAGGTCCGAAAGAAGTTTTGTGATGATCTCTGGTGTGAAGGCCTTGTATTGAAAAATAACGATGGCTGACTTACTCACAGTGAACGCTCCTGCAGAAGTTGTCGAAGAGTCCGGGCAAAGTTTTGGGACGACGCCGTGCGTTCGAATTGCTGTGCATACGTTTGGCTCTGCGAAATCGTTTCAACAGAAATTGAATCCAAGAGATCAACAGCGCGCAGCATCGCCTGAGTGATTGACGTTGTGTCAAATGCATGTGCCGGAGCCCACAGCGGATAGTCACGAAGGACGTTGACGGCCTCTAGTTCAGGGTCGTGAGCGGACACGATTGGTAGACCCGTTGCCATAAGTTCGTAAACTTTGCCTGACGTCACGAATTTCGCCCCGACAGCGGTGAATAAGGCAATGTCGAATTGACTGTACGTGCCTGCCAGCTCAGAACGCTTCACAGGCCCGGAGTAGGTCACACCCTGATTGCGGTATTTCTCAATCAGTTGTTGTTTACTGCCCGTACCACGTGAGGAGCCTGCAGCTAAATGTCCGGCGATTGTAAACGTAGCTTTGGCAATATTGCTGTTTTGTTCCCGTGCAGCTACCCAAGCTTCAAGAATTTTCTCTACGTCGTCATTCACAATGTTGAGTGTGCCGACATAGCCGAAACGAATTGGGTCATTCGTATTTCGACGAAGTGGATGTGGTGTGTACCCATCAAGATCCATTGCAACGTAGCCATTGCGAAATACGTGCATTTTTTCGGCGTATTGCGGGTATCTCTGAGCGTAGGCATCACGAATTGCATCGTTCACAAAAGTTGTGGAAAGGGAATTCTCTAGAACCCGGTTTTCTAGCACGCCCTCAACACTTGAATCGGTAAATGCCTGCTCACCAGTGAGGACATCTACTGACCATCCATCACGGTAATCCAGCGCGTAGGGGATTGAGTATGCATCAAATGCATGCTGTGCTGCACCCAGAACGACGTATGGACCCGGTGAGGCGAGGACAAAATCAATCGGATGCATTTTTTGAATGTCATCAATTGCTTGGCACAACGTGGGCAACCAATGACCGAAGACGCGTTCAGGAAAGAAATCTAAATCTCGGTTAAAGAGGTCATCTCGCCAAGCATTGAAATCCAGTACGCGCTCTTGCGAATACGTACGAATGTCAGTTTCGAGATCTTCGCGAAAGAGCGGAAGTTCAACAATCTTGATGTCGGGGTGTACGCCATCAAGGAGACTTTCATCAATGCCCGTTTCTTGTTCCCAGGCTGCTCGACTTGCATTAAGGATGGTGACATCGAAGCCAGCCTCGATTAGGGCATTGGCTGATGCTCGGTGACGGTAAGTGGAACTCTTTGAGGCAGGTGGAAAGCCGATGGCTAAGAAAACCACATGTGGCTTTGTCATTACTCTCCCCAGATAGCACTCGTATATCGGTCAGCAACTACTGACCAGTCCACATTACTAAGAACCCATTCTCGCGCTGCCATGCCAGTTTCCACACGTGTTGCTTCCAGTGTGCGGATACGCTCGGCCGCCTGATGCGGGGTGTCGACTACCCAGTCCGAAGGATAAATGTCAGCGGGTCCGCCCCATTGAGCTACGCCCGGCCAGTTACGAACTACAGGAACAGCGCCGCTCGCAGCACCTTCTGCGACGGCTTGGTGGAATGACTCGCGGATGCTGGCACTCAAAATCCACCCTGTATCGCGCAACGCAGCGCTGACATCATCTACCTGTCCAATGAGTTCAACATGGTTATCTAAACCAAGTTCCGAAATCTGTGCGGTGAACTCTTCTGCGTAGCGCACGTCGGCTGGCCGAGCTGTGCGTGGGAAGAAATGTCCAACGCATTGCAGGCGCCATTCCGGATCGGAATCAACGAGTTCCTTGAGTACGTGGAGTGACCACTTGGGATCCTTTTCAGGATTTCCGTAGCCCAACATAGTGAGCGTTTTTGCGGCCTTGTCGCTCTTTTCTGGAGTGAACTGGGCAAGGTCCATTGCATTTGGCAATACAACCGTTGGGATGGATGCCAAATGTGGCGTGGCTTCGAAAACTAAATTACGAATGATGCTCGATACAAAAATCAATTGATCGACACCAGCAGCATCAATGAGATATGGAAAGACCGTGAAAGGTTCGTAACTATGGATTCGAACAACGATGCGTTGGTCTTGGCGCGCTAAGTGGCTGAGAACGACAGCAGCACGCTGACCCCACTCGACGAAAATCGTCTCACTGTGAGTAATCGAATCGATTGTGGATGTGTCCCAGTCATGGTTGCCGCGAACGAAAGCGATTTGTTCGTCGATCGTCAACGGGACTCGAGTGAACTCTTTGCCACGAATGTCAATGAAGTGTGCTGAGCCATTAGACACTTTGTCCGCATGATCCATGATTTGTTGCAAGAAGTTTCGATTCGTGAACGTAGTGAAACAAACTCCAGCATCGACTTTGGACCTAGCGACATTTGTACGCGCATTTGCTCTGTTGCGTATCTCGTCATTCAAAATGTGCTTAACCGAAGTGCTGGAATCCCAATGGCGCAGGAAATCTTTGGGGTTCTGACTCAGTGGTGAAACATTTCCAGCAAAATGCAAAAAACTGTGGAACAGCATGTCTTGTGCTTTGTTGAGCAGAGCATCGCATTCGATGGTGGACGCTGCTGAATCAGCCGCTTCCATAACAATGGCGACAGAATCTTGGAACTGTTGAGGAATGTATTCGCCGAGCAGGCAGCCTATGACCAACGTGTGTGCAATCGCAGCGCGCTCAGAATGGTCTGCGTATTTGGGAAGACTTGAGAAGTACCCATCGACTTCAGAGATTTTTTGTTGGGCGACTAGTTCAGTAATTCCTGCCTGCAATATTTTGTGACCGGTTGCCGAGATTGTGTGGCCGTTCGTTACCTTGTCGGCAATATCTGGAAACGCAATTGCGACTGCTTTGGGTGCAGGTTTTGCGCTCGCACCAGTGCCAACTAGTTTCCGCTTTATCTTCCCAGCGGTTTTACGAAGCTCCATGAAACTCACGACTTATCTGTGCGTATAAATCTTGCAGAGTGTCGACCTGTGCTTCCCAAGTGAATTGGCTGCGGTCAACGTTTCGGTAGGCATCTCGATACTTCTGATTGTCAGCGAGCATTTCCTTGAGCTTGATTGCGAAATCCTTGCGGTCGCCGGCAACAAAGACCTCACCAAGCTTGGTGTCCTGCAATGTTTTTGCGACTGTGTAAACGTCACTACCGAGGATTGGAATTTGTGCGCAAGCATATTCGTAAAATTTGCTGGGCAGTGCGCTGTGGTGATTCAACGTATGAAGCAGTGGAACTAAACCAACTGTTGCCGATTCAATGTAAGGCACAACTTCGTTTGGCGCGACATAGTCAACTACGTGAAGTCGATCGCCTACACCTCGTGCAGAAGCGTCATCGACTATGGCTTGCAATGTTGGATTCATGGTGGAAACGAAACAGATATGTAGATCTGAAATTTCAACGAGTCCCTCGACGACAACATCAAGTCCCCGCAGTGGACTCACGCCACCGAGGTAAACAGCCAGCGGAGTACTTTCATTAATTCCACACTCGTGGCGCAAATTGCGGCTAGTTGTTGCTGCACTATCTAGCGGTGGTGCGTTCAGCACGATGCGCGGCCGTTCGCTAAGGCCGTGTCGTTCAATAAGAAGGTCAGCAATACGTTCGGATACCGTGACGACGTGATCTGCGCACTTTATGTATTGCGACTCGCAGTTCTCGTAACCGAGCTGTGCAACAAATGGTGTAGCCGTAAGACCAGGCAAATATTCGTGTGCGTCATAGACAATGACAACTTTCTTTTTGCCACCGCGGCGAAGTGCAGCTCGCGCGCCGGGACCGAGTGCGCGGAAATCATGTGCGTGCACAACATCTGGATTGATTTGGGCGATGATGCCATCGGCGGAGAGTTCGAGGTCTTTAAGGATTGGCGCAAGGGACTTCCATGCAGTGTGGGGTCGCACAATCAATGTCAGACGACCACGAATCTTGCCAAGCGCACTCGTTTGATTTCGGCTGCCATGTAAAAGTGCAAACCGATGGATAAACAGACGAAATTGATGAAACTTAAAGGTGAGGTTGTAGATCTTTTTAGCTGCTTTTCCTAATGTGGCACTCGATTTACGAATTACAGGTACGGCGGCAACCCGGTATGCATTGCGGCGTTGAGCTCGGTTTGTCGCTTCACGATCCCAATAGCCAAGCATGTACAAGGGGTTTTTCGGGATGCTTGAAAGTTTGCGCTGGTTGAAACTGGCCGTGGTCGCAACTTGGTGGACGGTTACCCCAGGGATCTCTGGCTTGGTGTCAGGCACACCATTGACGCACAGCCCAACGAGATGTACTTCGTGACCTGCATCGGCAACGGCTCGGGCAGATTTCTGAACGCGGCTGTCGCCAACGATTCCATTGTCAACGAGCATCAAAACTTTTAATGGACGTGATTCACTCTGTGCCATAGGCCGAGTTTACTAGCGTGTGAGCAACGCATTCATGACATGAAGGGCAGCATCGCCTGTGCCATATGGCATCAAAGTGGGCCAAGTTGAGCCTTCAAGTCCCTTGATGAAGTCAATTGCCTGAGCGGATGTGGCATCTGCGTCGACAAGATTGACGCCAGAATCCACCGTCTCGACCCACTCGGTTTCTGTTCGCAGGGTGACGCATGGTGTGTGTACGAGAAAGGCTTCCTTCTGTAAACCACCCGAATCAGTAATGACACCGCGGGCTTGCGCGGTGGCCGAAACCATTTCGGGATAGCTCAGCGGACCTATTGGAACAATGTTGCCCTCGTCTAATGAAATTCCGAAGGACTCTGCGCGGCTGGCAAGACGGGGGTGCACAGTCAGAACGACGGGGAAATCCATTCCCGACAACGTGCGAATGACATGGTTCAGTCGATCTTCATGATCGGTATTTTCCGCGCGATGAATTGTCGCAAGGTAGTAGTTGCCGGACGTAAGTCCATCGGGCAAATTAAAGGCGCCTTCGTTATCGCGCGCGATTTGTAAACATACGTCGGTCATGACGTCACCCACGAGCATTGAGCGCTCCGCTAAACCTTCATTGGCAAGGTGTTCCATTGCTATCTGAGTTGGGGCTAGGAGTAAATCCGCAGCATGATCAGTCAGGATGCGATTGTGCTCTTCGGGCATTGCGCGATTAAAGGATCGAAGCCCCGCTTCCAGATGCGCCAAACGTTTATGAATCTTCACTGCAGAAATTGCAGTCGCAAGTGTTGAATTGGTGTCGCCGTAGGCAAGAACCCAATCCGGGTTCGTATCCTGAAAAACTTTTTCAAGTGGTTCGAGCATTGAGCCGGTCTGGGCTGCATGCGAACCTGAGCCGATTCCTAGATTGAAATCAGGGCGAGGGATATTGAGATGTTCAAAAAAGCTGTCCGACATTTCCGGATCGTAATGTTGACCAGTGTGAACAATGATGTGTTCAACATTGCCCTTGGCAAACATGTGGCTAATCGGCGCAAGCTTGACGAACTGAGGTCGGGCACCGACAACACTGATTACTCGCATGGTCACTCCGTCTATTAGGCCGGCCGGGCGCTAAATTGGACATATCACTTGCCCTGCAAATCCTATCCTTCGCGAGGTCACTCAATGGCAACTACGCACTTCACTTCGGCAGGGAAGAACATCACACTGTCAGGACCAGATGGTGACTGGGTGATAGAGGCAGTAATTCGTGCAGGCAATTTCTATGAAATTGAGATGCTTGATGTTGTCGCAGCACTTGACCCACGCGGTTGGATTTTGGATGTTGGCGCACAAATCGGAAACCACACCACGTTCTTTGGTTCAAGGACAAATTGTGCTGGTGTGATTTCATTCGAACCTAACCCACATTCGTTCACGTGGTTGGAAAAGAATATTTCAGACAACGGTCTGACTCATGTTCGTGCAGTACCGCAAGCCGCAGGTGCTGAATCTGGGACTGCAGTTCTCGACATTCCGCAGGATTCAAATTCAGGCATGGCCCGCATCGGTGATTCGCAGAATGGCGTATCAGTCGAAGTGACAACAATTGACGACGTTGTCGGTGACTTGGATGTCGCACTGATGAAAATTGATGTTGAAGGTTTTGAAGTTTATGCATTACGCGGTGCGGCTAAAACATTGGCGCGATGCCATCCGCATGTTTTTGTCGAGGCCCAAACCGAAGAGAATCTTCATGAGGTTCAAGAGATTCTTTACAATCTTGGCTATGTGCAAGCGCACAGGTACAACGCAACATCCACATTGCACTTTGCACCTTTGTCCTGGCTAGAAGTTGGCGGAACTTCAATCTCATCAATCACAGCTGAACTCACAGATAGGTCCTCGCAGAATCTTGCCCGGGTGATCTCAGAGTTGATTGCCCGCACGCAATCGGCTGAAGATGAAGGCCAAGAAGCATTGCGATCAGCAAAGAGAGAACTGAACGCCGAACTGGCGGCGCTGAAGATTTTGCATAAAGACAAAGTGACCGACATGGGCAACTTGCTCCACGAACGCCAAGCAGAAGTTGCTGCGCAGGCTAAGCGCGCTAAGGAATTTGAACGTAAATATCGTGAAGCAAATAACGGACTGTTGTGGCAAGTTGGCAGACGAGCACGATCGGTTGCCGGTCGGGCCAAACGTAAGTTGCGCGGCGGTTCAAAGCACTAACACGATTTCTTCATGGATCTGGGGTTGTCGTGACAGTTCCAGAAGTTCATCAGGGCAACGCGAGCACGAATGTGCTCAACGAATAAGATGGTGTTATCCCGCTGACTTTTGGAGTGCCCATGGCCCGCGTCGTAGTAGACGTCAAGTTGAAACCGGAAATTCTTGACCCCCAGGGTCGCGCAGTCATGGGAGCGCTGGGACGTCTAGGCCTTTCAGGCGTAGCCGATGTCCGCCAGGGAAAACAGTTTGTACTCACTATCGACGGTGACATTGATGATGCGAAGCTTGCTGATATCAACCGCATCGCAGAGTCACTTTTGAGCAACCCAGTTATTGAGGACTACTCAGTGCGAGTTGAGGCATGAGCCCACGCATCGGAGTAGTCACATTTCCCGGCTCGCTCGATGATCGTGACGCCGCGCGTGCAGTAACCATTGGTGGCGGCGAAGCAGTCGCGTTGTGGCATGCAGATGCGGACCTTCACGCTGTTGATGCAATCGTGCTTCCTGGTGGCTTCTCGTACGGTGACTACTTACGTTGTGGAGCAATTGCTCGCTTTGCTCCTGTCATGGAAAAAATTGTCGATGCTGCAAACGGTGGATTACCCGTACTTGGCATTTGCAACGGATTTCAAATTCTCTGCGAATCCCATCTGTTACCTGGCGCATTGACCCGCAATGATCATTTGCACTTTATTTGCCGCGACCAGAAGCTTCGAATTGAAAACAACACCTCAGCGTGGACAAATTCATTCGAAATTGGCCAAGAGATTGTTGTGCCGCTGAAGAATGGTGAAGGCGGTTATGTAGCTGATGAACATACGCTGGATCTTCTCGAAGGTGAAGGGCGCGTGATTGCGCGGTACCTCGACGTGAATCCAAATGGCAGCCGTCGCGACATCGCGGGCATTACGAATGCTGCTGGAAATGTAGTGGGCATCATGCCGCACCCTGAACATGCTGTTGAAGAATTAACCGGACCCACAACTGACGGACTTGGTTTCTTCACATCTGTATTGACATCCCTAGTCACGAACGGACGAGTAGCTGTATGAGCATCGACACCGTAGGGCAAGCACAAGTTACACCCACAGCCGAACAGCCATATCGCGAACTCGGTTTGAAGCTTGACGAATACGACAGCATTAAAAACATTCTCGGTCGCCGTCCAACGTCTTCTGAACTCGCAATGTATTCAGTTATGTGGTCTGAGCATTGCAGTTATAAATCCAGCAAAGTGCACCTTCGTCAGTTTGGCGAGAAGGCACCAAAGAATGACGCAATGCTCGTCGGTATTGGCGAAAATGCCGGCGTTGTTGACATTGGCGATGGCTGGGCAGTGACATTCAAAGTTGAATCACACAACCACCCGTCGTATGTCGAGCCATACCAAGGCGCTGCAACTGGCATCGGTGGAATCGTCCGCGACATCATCTCGATGGGTGCGCGTCCCGTAGCTGTGATGGATCCCCTTCGTTTTGGTGATCCGACAAACCCGGACACTCGCCGTGTCCTCACGGGCATCGTTGCAGGAATTAGTGGTTACGGAAACTGCCTTGGTCTGCCAAATATTGGTGGCGAGATTGTGTTTGATGCCAGCTACCAAGGCAACCCACTCGTCAACGCATTGTGTGTTGGAACGATGAAGCACGCAGATATTCACTTAGCCAAAGCAACTGGTCTAGGCAACGCAGTAATTCTGTACGGGGCTCGCACTGGCGGCGACGGCATTGGTGGCGTGAGTGTCCTGGCCTCGGAAACTTTTGATGCTGACGGTCCAGCGAAGCGTCCGAGTGTTCAGGTTGGTGATCCATTCATGGAGAAACTGCTGATTGAATGCACTCTGGAAGTACTTCATGCAGGTCTAGTTGAAGGTATTCAGGATCTTGGTGGAGCCGGAATCTCATGTGCAACGAGCGAACTTGCCAGCAATGGCGAAGGCGGAATGCATGTGTGGCTTGACCGGGTGTTGCTTCGCGATCACACGTTGTCACCTGAAGAAATTTTGATGTCTGAATCACAGGAACGCATGTGTGCAGTTGTTGAGCCATCCAAAGTAGATGCCTTCATGGCTGTGTGCAAGAAGTGGGATGTTGAAGCGGTCGTCATCGGTGAAGTTAATGACTCAGGTCGCCTCACAGTGGAATGGCATGGCGAACAGATTGTTGATGTTCCGCCTCGCTCTGTAGCCCACGATGGTCCTGT
>CANGDT010000044.1 GCA_947452755.1 Actinomycetota bacterium | reverse complement strand
GCAGCGCTTTCGGTGCGATCTGTAACGGGCAAACCAATCATGTTCGCTTCCACAGGCGAAAAGCTGACTGATTTTGAAATCTTCCATCCAGATCGAATGGCGTCACGCATTCTCGATATGGGTGACTTGCTTACGCTCATTGAGCAGGCTGAGCAAACCTTCGACAAGGACCAGACTGACAAACTTGCCGCGAAAGTTCAGGCTGGCCAAGACTTCACTTTGAGTGACTTCATGGATCAAATGCAGCAACTCAAAAAGATGGGTTCGCTGACGAAGATTATTGGCATGCTTCCTGGTGCTGGAGATATGAAGAAACAGATCGACAACATCGACGAGCGTGAACTCGATCGTGTGGGTGCAATCATTTCGTCGATGACTCAGGCTGAACGTGATGATCCCAAGATTCTCAACGGTTCGCGTCGCGCGCGCATCGCGCAGGGTTCAGGTACTCAGGTGAGTGAAATCAATAGTTTGATTGAGCGATTTACCCAAGCCCAAAAGATGATGCGGACAATGGCCAAGGGTGGTTCGGTTCCCGGTATGCCAGCGATGCCTCCTATGCCGGGAATGCGTCCACCAGCGCAGAAGAAGATTCAGAAGGCCGGTAAAGGTGCCAAGAAGTCTGGTAATCCGGCTAAGCGCGCTGCGCAAGCCGCTGGCATTGACACGGTTGAAACCCCAAACAATCAACTGACAGAGTTGCCGAGTGCTTTCAAAGGATTCTTAAAGTAAGAATCCTTTGAAAGCACAAATGCAGTCCTACTTAAACCCCTTTATGCTTGCCACATGTACGACATTGCTTTGAGTGTGAATGCGTTTGTGCGATCTGGAACTCGCGCAGATATTGCGTGGATGATTTCTCCCACGATTTCCAATGATGCCTTGGCGCTTACGCCTGGTTCGGGTCGCGTCGGATCTTTGGCTGCGGGTGTGTTTGACGGAAACTTGAGTGACTTTGCGACACGCAAACTTCCAAACGGACGTGTCGTAGCACTCAAGGTCGGGGAGTTCGAGTCTTCAATTTCTGGTTTGGTTGCTGGCAGCGATGCACAGTTTCTGGTTGTGCCTGCTGATTCTTTTGATCCAGATTTCTGGCCAGCACTGATGGAACGTCGACCAGTAGCAATCACGTGTTTGCTTGATGGCGAAGATGTATCAGTGGTTCAAGTTTTTGACGCTGAGACAATCGCACAAGCCGACTCGGATACCGCAGAGCTTTTTGCTAAGGGTGTGACAAATGTTGTTGTCCAGAGCGGCAAAGTCATCACTGTTCTATTCCCAATCCCTACGTTGGTTATTGCAGGTGGGGGACCAATCGCGCATGCCCTTGCTGCGATAGGTGAACTGCTCGAATGGAATGTCTCCATTGATGGTCGCAACACCGTGGTTGCCGGACTTGTTGCCCGACTTTCCCCGCTAGATGCAGTGGTCATTATGGGTCACGATGTAGAGACATCCAGTAAGAATTTGTCCTATGCGCTCGCAAGCGACGCTGGGTACATAGGTGCTCTAGGGTCGGCAAAAATGCAAGAAGATCGCGCTGATTGGCTTGCCTACCAGGAAGTAACAGACCTATCTCGGGTTCATGGCCCGGCGGGTCTCGACATACAAGCGAGCACACCTACTGAAATAGCGGTATCTGTGATTGCCGAAATCATTGCCACTCTAAAGAAAAATTGAAGCAGAGTACGCCTGTTTTGGCTTCCTGTCTAGGGATTTACTGAATCATTTTTTGCTATGTCACGCCACGATAAATTTTTGGCGTTTCAGGATGCGAAAAGTTTTAAAGGTGCTAATTTCAGTCCATACCAAGAGAAAGACAGGGACAAGCAATGGCGGTTGAATCCACTGGTGGAGAACGTGGCACACCACGTATGTACTCACTCATTGAGAATTCTCCAAAGACAGGCAAGAGTCCAACAGTGTGGGCCTGGCCGCAGTTCACAGAATTTTTGAAAGTTGCTGGTCAACCAGTTCAAGGCCCATGGCCGCCAAATCAAGAACGTCTTCCTGATCCGGATGCAGACTCAATGCCAGTTGCCGTCCGCGACAACCAGTAGTACTTAACTCACCACAGACTTAACTGTTCGCGAAAGGACAATGAATGTATCCGTCACGCTTTGGATATGAAGCACCGAAGTCAATCGAAGAAGCGATTGGCTACCTAACAGCAGGTGCTGGAGAAGCAAAAATTTTGGCTGGTGGCCAGAGTCTCGTACCAATGCTTAAGCTGCGATTCGCAGCACCCGAGATGCTTGTAGATATCAACAGCATCCCTGGTCTGGATTACATCAACATTGGTGCAGATGGTTCGATTCGAATTGGCGCTCTCGTTCGCCATGAAGACATCGAACGCTCGGAAGAACTGAAAACTGCACAGCCAACACTCGCTGCAGCTGCGCACCTCGTTGCTGACCCAATCGTGCGCACGCGTGGCACCTTTGTTGGCTCTGTGTGCCACGCTGATCCGCAGGGTGACTGGGCTGCCGCAATGACTGCATTGGGCGGCCACATTGTTGTTCAGGGTCCAAAAGGTAAGCGCGAAATCGCAATGAAGGATTTTGTGCTTGGCCCATTCCAGAATGCACTTGCATTCAACGAAATCGCTATCGAGGCTGTAATCCCAGCACCACAGGGAACACCAGTTGGTAGCTACCTCAAACTTGAACGTCGTGTTGGTGACTTTGCAACTGCATCAGTTGCTGTCGCTCTCAACATTCAAGGTGGCAATGTCGTTCGGGCTGGCATTGCACTTGCAGGCGTTGGTGGCCGCACAATCGATGCAACTGAAGCAGCGTCGGTTCTTGTCGGTAAGCCATTGTCAGAAGATTCAATTCTGGCTGCAGCAGAAGCTGTCGCCGCAGCAGCCGAGCCACGTACAGATCATCGTGGCTCTTCGGATTACAAGCGTCAGATCGTGAAGACTTTTGTCTCGCGCATTTTGACCGGTATTGCAAACTCAGAACAGAAAGTAGCCTGATATGTCGAGCCTTTACGATGAAGTCACACCGACTCCACCAAGCGATGTCCCAACTCGTCGCGTCACAATTGACGTCAACGGTGAACCACGCACAGTAGATGTTGAGCCACGCTTGTTGCTCGCACATCTGTTGCGCCAGGGTCTCAAGATGACAGGCACGCACACAGGTTGCGACACCACCAACTGTGGTGCATGCACAGTGTTGTTCGATGGTCGCCCAATCAAGAGCTGCACCATGTTGGCTGTTCAGGCTGATGGTCACTCAGTTGAAACTGTTGAAGGCCTTGCTTCAGCAAGCGAGCTTCACCCAATTCAAGAAGGCTTTAAGCAAGAGCACGGTCTGCACTGTGGTTTCTGCACACCAGGCATGATGCTTGCTGCAAAGGCGCTCCTTGAAGAGAATCCAAACCCAACAGAAGACGAAGTTCGTTGGGCACTTTCCGGTAACTTGTGCCGTTGCACCGGTTACCAAAACATTGTGAAGTCAGTTCTATGGGCCGCTGAAAAAATGCGCGCAGAATCTAACTAAGGCGGAGACTCAACATGGCATTAGATGAAATCAAAATTGGCGGTATGGGCGCTAGCCGCCGCCGCGTAGAAGACAACCGCTTTATCCGTGGCAAGGGCAACTATGTCGATGACATCGTGTTGCCAGGCATGCTGCATATGGAAATCTTGCGTAGCCCAATGGCGCACGCACGTATCAAGTCAATTGATGTCAGTGCTGCTTGGGAAGTTCCTGGCGTTCGCCTGGTTCTGACTGGCGAAATGATGGCTGCTCGCAACCTCGCATGGATGCCAACGCTGTCGTACGACACCCAGGCTGTACTTGCAACTGACAAGGTTCGTTTCCAAGGACAAGAAGTTGCTGCTGTTATTGCTGATGATCCATACATCGCTAAAGATGCTTGCCAAAAGATTGTCGTTGAATACGAAGCCCTTCCAGTAATCGTCAATCCATTCCAGGCAATGGAAGCGTCATCTGAGTTGATTCGCGATGACAAGGAAAACCAGCCAACGAACAAGATTTTTGACTGGGAAATTGGTGACAAGGAAGGTACGGACAAGGCATTTGCTGCCGCTGATCACGTATCCAAGTTGGAACTTCACTACCCACGTTCACATCCATCACCGATGGAAACATGTGGTTCGATCGCTGATTTCAACCGCGCAACGGGCAAGCTCACTGTCTACATGACGTCGCAGGCACCACATATTGTGCGTGCAGCAGTGGCTATGGTGGCTGAACTTCCAGAACACATGATTCGAATTGTTTCCCCTGACCTTGGTGGTGGCTTTGGAAACAAGGTGCCAATTTACCCGGGTTACGTAATTTCGATTCTTGCTTCGATTCTTACCGAACGTCCAGTGAAGTGGATTGAAGATAAGACCGGAAACCTGATTTCAACTGGCTTTGGTCGCGACGTTTACCTCAAGGGTGAACTTGCTCTTCGCAAGGACGGCAAGATTCTTGGTGTTCGCATGAACACAATTTCCGATCATGGTGCGTTCTATGCAGATGCCCAGCCATCAAAGTTCAAGATCGGCTTGATGCACTCGACATTCGCTGCGTATGACATTCCGGTGGCACACCTGACGTCAACGGGTTACTACACAAACAAGGCCCCAGGTGGTGTTGCTTACCGTTGTTCATTCCGTGTAACTGAGGCGATGTTCTTCCAGGAGCGCATGGTTCAGGCTGCCGCAGATGACTTGGGCATCGATCAGGCTGAAATTCGTCGCATGAACTTTGTGAAGGACGATGATTTCCCACACCGCACTGCTTTTGGTTTCTTGACGGACTCAGGTCAGTACGAGAAGTGCCTGAACATCGGTCTAGAAGCAATCGGTTACTCAACGTTCAAAGCAGAGCAGGAGGAAGCTCGTAAGCGTGGACGTCTGCTTGGTATCGGTATCTCGACAATGACTGAGCCTTTGGGCGCAGGTAACAGCAAGGAGTACGACATCTTGGGTATCAAGATGTTTGACTCAGCTGAACTTCGCGTTCACATGAGCGGTAAGGCAATCCTGCGCACTGGTGCAATGAACCAGGGTCAGGGTCACCAGACCACGTGGGCACAGATTGTTGCTCACGAACTAGGTATTCCAGCTGATGACGTCACCGTTGAAGAAGGTGACACTGACACTGCACCATTCGGTATGGGTACCTACGCATCCCGTAGTACTCCAGTTGCCGGTGCAGCGGTTGCAATGGTGTCGCGCAAGATTCGTGCCAAGGCTCGCAAGATTGCGGCTCACTTGCTCGAAGTTTCTGAAGAAGACATTGAGTGGGAGCTCGGACGTTTCTACGTTCGTAGTAACCATGAACGCGGTGTCACAATTCAGGATTGCGCAATGGCTGCTTACAGCAACTTGCCAGACGGCATGGAGCCAGGTCTTGAGAACAATGCTTACTACGATCCACCGAACTTGACGTGGCCGTTTGCGTGCTACATCGCCAAGGTTGAAATTGATCCAGAAACTGGCGTGTGGGATGTATTGCAGTTCGTTGCAGTCGATGACTGTGGCGTCCGCATCAACCCGATGGTGGTTGAAGGTCAGATCATGGGTGGTCTCACCGAGGCTTACGCAATGTCAAGCATGCAGTACCAGACGTATGACGAAGAAGGTAACTGCATCGGTTCGAACTACATGGACTACCTATTGCCAACGGCATGGGAAACCCCAGGCTTCGAACTCTACGAAGTTGTCACACCATGTCCTCACCACCCAATCGGTGCAAAGGGTATTGGCGAATGTGCAACTGTAGGTGGCCCTGCAGCATTTGTTAACGCTGTGATGGATGCCTTGAAGCACACAGGTGTTCGCAACATTGACATGCCGATGATGCCTAACCGCGTCTATGAAGCACTGCAGACCGGCAAGGACATCAGCGGAATGCCACCAGTGAGGTCCGGCGACTAATGAACCGACCCCTTGAAGGACTGAGCGTCATGGAACGCGCTGTCGCTATGGCTGCTGAAGGTCAATCCTTCGCCATGGCCACAGTCGTGTGGCGCCAGCCACCCTCATCGGGTCAATACGGTTCGCGTGCCATCGTGACAGCCGACGGAGAAATCTTCGGTTGGATCGGCGGCGCGTGTGCCGAGCCAGTGATCATTCGTGAAGCCAAGCGCATCATTGAAGAAGGAACACCAAAACTGTTATGGCTGGGCCAAGAGGCTGACTTCCAAGGAATGCATGTTCCTTTTGGAGTCTCCACTGTGCCCATGTCATGCCAGAGTGAAGGTGCCCTTCAAATTTATGTTGAACCGATGCAGTCAGCTCCACGCCTCGTTATCGTTGGTCGTTCACCGATGGCTTTGACGTTGACGGAATTGACTCAGGCAATGGACTGGAATGTTCAACTTGTTGACGGTCCAGATTTCGTTCCATCTATGGCTAACTCGTCAACAATTGTCATCGTGGCAACACAAGGACATGGCGACGAAGAAGCACTTGAAGTAGCGCTGACTGCTGAACCGCACTACGTAGGTCTCGTGGCCTCGCGTAAGCGTGGGGAAGTTGTTCTTGACTACTTAAAGGATCGTGGCGTTGACGCAGCCAAACTAGCAAGCGTCAAGGTTCCGATTGGCGTTGACTTGGGCCACACATCCCATCGTGAAATTGCGGTGTCGATTTTGGCAGAGTTGGTCCAGCTCCGTGCATCAGGCGAACTCACAGTTAAGGCAGTAAGTACAAAGCCAGTGGTCCTAGAAGTTCTTGACGTGGTGTGTGGCATGACAGTCACAGCCGAGCCAGCGAACCGACCATCTGAATACGAAGGCACTACCTATTACTTTTGCGCACCTGGGTGTCGCAAAGCGTTTGAAAAAGATCCAACCTCGTTCCAACTGCAGGAGGCTTCATGCTGATCTCCCAAACATTCGAGATTGACCAACCGATTGACGCGGTATGGCGATTCTTTGATGACATCCCACAGGTTGCGGCCTCGATTCCAGGTGCAAACCTGACGAATGAGGTTGCCAAGGATTCATACGAAGGCGATGTCATCGTCTCGGCTGGTCCGGTCAAACTTGAATTCGCTGGCACTGCGGTCGTGAAGAGTCGCGACGATGCCAAGAAGGTTCTTGTGTTGGATGCCTCAGGTGCTGACAAGAAGGGTCGTGGCGCTGCTGCCGCAATCCTGACTGCTGCGTTGACGCCTGTGGCAAACGGAACCAGTGTTTCGTTGTCGCTTGACCTGACTATCTCTGGTGCTGCAGCGCAGTACGGTCGCGGTCTGGTTAATGACGTCACCGCAGTTCTGGTCAAGCAAGCATCACAGAACATGAGCAACCGCATGAAGGCAATTGCAGCGGGACTTGATCCCAACGCTGTTGCCGGCGTAAAGCCAGCAAGTGGCCTTTCCATTGGTTTGAACGCCGCAAAGCGCGCAGTATCGCGTGTTCTTGCTCGTTTCTTCCTGCCCTACAAGCCCGTCGCGCGTCGATAGAAAAAGAGGAACATTATGAATCACACTCTTTGGACCGTGTTCAACGTCATCATCCTGCTGGTCGTTGTGCCAGTGTTGGTTGCACTGTTGAACTACGTATTAGGCGCGCTTGAGCGCATCCGTGGCGCAGCAGACGATGCTCTTGCCGGTGGCGTCGCTGTTATTGGCGAGCTGCAGACCACACCAGGCTTGCTGGAAAAGACTGACCAGACAATTTCCGAAGTTGCCAATGGTGCTGTGCGTTACGCCGGCTCAGTCGCGAAGCTATTAGGTTAAGGAGAGATCAGATGCCAACAGTTGCAGTCGTAACCATCATTCTGTTCACTCTCATCGTCGCAGCAGCGGCGTTGGGTTTGATTCGTGTGATCCTTCACCTTCGTTCCGTAGTTAAGACGCTTGATGCTCTTGACGGTGGAGTTCAAGTAATCGTCGCCCAGACGTCAACAGTCCCAAGCGTTGTCGCTTCGGTCAATGACAATCTGGCCCCAGTGCGTAGCTTCGCAGAATCAATCTAAGGACAGCCAATGATTAACTTCGATGGACATACCGGCTGGGCGCTGGGTTACGGATTGGTACTCGTTGTAGTGCTCGTCGTCGTAGCTCTAGTCGTGCCGATTCTTCTTCTGGCCGCCCGCATCGGCGGACAAGCTTCGAGCATCAATGCCGGACTTGGTCAGGCCGAACAGAACACCGCCGCACTTGCGGACCTACAGGTCACCATTGACTCAGCCACAGCAATTACTGCTGGTCTGAAGCGTGGACGCCAGAAGCTAGGAGGCTGACACATGGACAGCACAGTACAGACATTGTGGAACACCGCATTGGTGCTCGGCGCGGTAGTCGTTATTGCAGTTGCCGCTCTGCTCACCATCTTGGTGATCTTGGTACGCAAGATTGACGAACGCGTTACCGCAATCAAGGCAACACTCGCTGCAGCCGAAGCTAACACTTCGAACACAGCACTCATCCAGACCACTGCCCAAGGCGTTGACGCAGTCCTCGCCGAAGGTTTGGAACATCACTTGTTCCTCGGTCGCGTCCTAGATAAGGTCCGCTCATGAGTACTTCAGTCCTATTGACCATCGTCGATATCGTTGCGCTCGTAGCTGTGCTCGCTGGCTACCTGTTCGTAGTAGGCCGTCAACTGAGCAAGGTAGCCACAAACCTCGAAGATGCTGCTGACTTGGTGTGGCAGATCCAGGCGAATGCACATGTCATTGAGCCAGGCCTCAAGCAAATCAACACCACTGGTGGGGTTGTAGCTGGAGCGCTTCCATTGCTTTACGGAATGGCTGAAGGCATTGTTGTAGGTGCTACTTATGTGCCACAGGCTGCTGACCACGAGCCAGTACCAAACTTCCCGGCAATGCGCACCCGTCGCTCACGTTTGTTCGACGGTGTAGGCGTCAAAATTTAGTCAGAAGAATTCGGATTTCGATTCGTTGTTAATGGATCGGTGACTGCTGTTGAGTATTCACCGATCCATTCTTCTTTCCACGAGTCTTCCCATTTTTCTTCATTGCAACTTGGCTTATAGACGGCTAACAATTCTTGAACCACTTGTTCGCGATGTGACGGAAGCCCACCCATAATTTCAAACCAAGCCACATGCAAGTTGAACTTGCTTCCTGCGCGCTTAATCCAGGCGGCTGAGCGCGGGTGGCGAAATGGGAATCCCACTTGGGAAAGGTCATCTGCGTGACCGACGTAAATCACTGAGAACTCTTGTGGCTTTCCAGCAATGTCATTGCGGGCGAAGATGGCATAGACCGCAGGCGCCTTTGGGGCGGTCCACCCAGCCAGTGAGCGTGGACCTTCAAAAGGGTAACCAGCAAGGCTGCCAAGGCGTATCACGCGTCGTAGTCCTCAAGGTCTGGGAAGTCGTCATCTTCGCTGAGTGATTCAGCTTTGGTGAGTGGCCACACAGGTAGTGATGTTTGTGCGACTGCATCTTCAAACTGTTTGATGCCTAGAGCAACCGCTTCAGTATTGTTTTCTGCTTCGACAACGATTTGGGCACCGTATGACATCGTTCCCATGCCGGCAGCAATTCCGCTAAGCGGGGCAACTGCATCGGCTAGTTCGAGGACTTCTTCTAGGGTGATTTCGCGGTCACCTTCGGCGCACAATGAGACGCTGTATTTCATCATGGTTATCCCATCCTCGAGAGTTGCTTTGCAAACTCTTCGATGCTCTTGTAGTTGTGTCCAGAGAACACTTCATCAATAAATGGATCAGCCACAATCATTCCCAACGTCGTTGGGACGAATTCGACAGCGTCACCCTTATGAGGATTCATCCAAATGACCCGGTGCGCAAGTCGAGAGAGTGACTCCATTGATTTGGCGAGAACCTCGGGTTCGCCTTGGTCTAGTCCATCTGAGCAGACAATGACGATGGCTCCGCGGCCTAGCCGAATACGGCGGGATTCCTTCACGAATTGGCGGATCGAATCACCGATTCTGGTGCCGCCGTCCCAGTCCATGACTTCTTCGCCAGCAAGGCGCATGGCGTCATCAGGGGAGCGGCGGTCCACTGACTTGGTAATGCGGGTCAGTCGGGTTCCGAAGCAGTAAATCTCGACTTTGGTGTTAGCTCTGCGCGCTGAGTAGGCGAGTTGCAAAAGATTGCGTGAGTAATCAGCCATCGAGCCTGAAACGTCGAGGATGAACACTATGGGGCGCAATTTTGGTTTGCGGCGCGTGTAGGTCAGTGTCATTGGTTCGCCAAGTGTGCGCATGGTTTCGCGTGCCATCCGTCGCATGTCGAGCTGCTTACCTTTGGGATGCGCCTGATGGCGAAAGGTCAGGCGTTCAGGTGGTGATACTTTCATTGTCGAAATTAGGCGGCGAAAGCGATTGAGTTCTTCGGGTGTGCATTCGGCAAACGCTTTGTGCCGCCAAATCTCCGACGCCGAGGCCATGTATCCCATTCGAGTTTCTTCGTCGTGAGCCTCGCCGGGCAAACCTTGTTCTACGTTAGGTACCTCTAATGTTGAACCTGCATTTGCTGACGATTTAATTTTTAGTTTCCGGGGATCGCCTTCGTCTTCGGGAAGGTCAAAGAAGAACTTCTGAAAACGAATGTTGTACAACGGAATGTGGTCACGTTTGCGCACCAAGGTTGCTCGGCCGCTCCAATAAATATCCATGATGTCGGTGGGGTCTAAAAGTGCCACCGATGAACAAAAAGTCAACACGTCGTCGGTGCCGATGATCATGCCTGCCTGGCGAAGATCCTGTCCGAATTCGACAAATAGTTCATCGAAGCCAGCCATCTCAGGCACTGGGAACGATGTCTTTCAGATTGTTGAGCGTGAAGTCCAAGTCGTCGCGGTCTTTGATCACTGCGCCGATTGTGTCGGCTGCCGAGCTCTCAGTGAGATCTGTAGCACCGATGGCATCAAGGGATTCCACCCAGTCGATTGTTTCGGCGACGCCTGGAACCTTTTCCAATTCCATGTCGCGCATTGTGTGGACCGCTTCAACAACTTGAATCGCAAGGCGTTCTCCGATTCCCGGTACGCGCGAACGCACAATGTCGACTTCGCGTTCAGTGTCAGGGAAGCCAATCCAGGTGTACAAGCAACGACGCTTCAGTGCGTCATGAAGTTCGCGCGTGCGGTTAGAAGTCAGAATCACGATTGGTCGCGAGGGCGCCACTACGGTTCCAAGTTCAGGAATTGTAACTTGGAAATCAGAAAGTAGTTCAAGCAGGAACGCTTCGAACTCGTCATCAGCGCGGTCTATTTCATCGATAAGAAGAACGGCGCTATTTCCTGCGCGCACTGCCTTGAGGAGTGGGCGCTCGAGGAGAAACTTCTCACCAAACAATTGATTCTCTGAGTTCTCGCTCAACTCCGCATTCGTCAATGAGCGGATGTGCAACATTTGGCGGGCGTAATCCCATTCGTACAGCGCATGGTTTGTGTCGATGCCTTCGTAGCATTGAAGGCGGATTAATTCACGATCGAAAAGTTTTGCAATCGTCTTTGCAAGTTCCGTCTTGCCGACGCCAACTTCGCCTTCGAGCAGTAATGGTTTACCGAGTTTAAGTGCGATAAGTAGTGATGTTGCCAATCCACGATCGGCGATATAGCCGAGCTCGCGAAGATCAAAAGTTAGTTTCTCAACAGTGAGAGACGCAAACATTCCCTGATCGCTCATGGTGTGGACCGCTACCTAAAAGTTAGTTGGAGTTACCAAAGACAAGGTCAGCAATGGAGCCGCCGGTTGCCAATTTGCCTTCGCGGGCCAGTTTGGCTTTCCAGGCTGTCGCAACGTCAACGCCTTCGCCGCCAAAACCTTCGTAGTTCACGTCTTTCATATTGCGGCACGCCTTATTTGGGTTGCACTCTTCGTCTAGTTCAACCAAATTTGCGGGATTTCCCTGCCAAATGTTGCGGAGTGCTTCGCCAGCTTCTTGGCTTTCTTGGCTCATGATGTCCTCCTGTTGACCCAACACATGCGGGTTCGCGTGGAATTCAGGTTAGCACGGGGATTTGGCCTGCGCAGGAGATGAAAGTACATGTGCTGTAAGGATTTTAGGCCTTGAGGGCAATTATTAGGCGAAACTCTCGGCAGGTTCCGCGCCAGGGTGCAGACATGGCTCAATTTCCCGAATGTGGCGCAATCTGGCATGATTTACCAAGTAATCCCGACTTAGTTGCCGGCCCTCTAACCGCGGCTCTGTTGGATTCATCGACACGTTCTAGTTGCGCCCCCGCTGCAACAACAGTTCTGTGTCACCCCAATTATCAGGAGAAATAAAACTCGTG
>CANGDT010000043.1 GCA_947452755.1 Actinomycetota bacterium | reverse complement strand
GCAAGCACTTCAGCGAGGTGATCGGTATCCATTCCACATTCGTCAGTACGAACTGGTGCATAAGTAGGTTGCGTGGGAGCAAATGCAATGAGCGCACCAAGGAACGTCGGATTTTCCGTCACAATTGTGTCGCCAGGATTTACAACCAATTTGGCAGCCATATCTAATCCCTGCTGGGCGCCCTGAATGATCAACACATCGTCTTCGGTGCACGGCATGCCATCGCGTGTCAGGCGCTTTGCAACTTCGGCACGTAGACCCGGTAAACCATTTGAGGCCGTGTATTGCAAAACGTCGGCACGTTCAGGAACTAGCAGACTCGAATAGATCTCATTTAATTCCTTGACGGGGAAAAGACTTGGATCTGGATAACCACCGCCGAATGAAATGAGACCTGGATCATCCCCGAGTTTCAACAAATCACGAATCGCGGATGGCTGCACGCCCTCCATTCGCTGCGAAAGTTGAATGTTCGTGATCATGAGAAATTCAACTTGCTCTCATTGCCCGCCTGCAACGCTGACAAATGCTCGTCATAATTCATGTGCTCCAAGATGGAAGAACCATTGACGATTTTCATTCGAAGTTCTCCTTCAAATTTTTCAATTTCCTCGGCGCGATCAATGATTGCGGCGAACTCATCAATACTTCCAACAACAATTCCATCTATGTCACCAACAAGATAGTCACCCGGATGCACCGTGACGGTCTCAATGGCCAGTGGCATTTGAATCGCAGGCAACGCCGACGTTCCCGGAGCGCTCGGCTTTGAGCCGCGTGCGAAAACCGGTGTATCTATAGTGAGTAAAATTGCGCGATCTCGACAATAACCATCAATGACAATTCCTGTGACCCCAATTCGGTTGGCCTCAGTGGCAAAAAGTTCGCCTGAGACAGCCCCCGATTTGCTACCCCGAACAACAAGCACGTCTCCGGCGGTGGCCATTTTGAGTGCTGCAACCATTGACAGTAATCCATCACTCGCATCAACCGTGATCGCCCGACCTACAAGCTTTAACTCCGGTCGAACAGCGGTGATTTCGCACGGAAGCTCGCGAAGTGGCGTGGTTGACTTACTCGCATCAGCAAGCGAGGTGGTGCTCACAGCGTTAAGTCTGGTGATTAGTTCGGCATGCGCCTGGGAATCGAATTGGTCAGTCATGAGTTACCTTCCGTCAGAAACATCGCACGCAGCAACTTCCCGCGCCCAATGACTAACACTGTATGGGAATGCCAGGTCCAAGAAGACAGGATTGCCTTAAATCAATCCGAGGGATTTCAAGCAGCATAGGGATGACGGCAAATCAGACAAAATCAAAACTCGTCTACTCGCAAGCATTCTCTACTCGCAGGCATTCTCTACTCGCAAGCATTCTCTACTCGCAAGCATTCTCTACTCGCAAGCAATGCCGTCTTTGTCTCGATCGGTGTACCAAGAATATTCAGGGTCTATCCCCTTGCGGTATGGTCCGTAACCAGCTGCCTTTGCCTTAGAGCACGACGAGTAACGCGGATCGTTGCCACCCGAGCTCGGTACAACGCCTGAGCCCGCTGATGAGTTTGCTGTAGGCGCTTTGGAAAACACAATCTTCATCTTCGCGGGCATTGCTACGTTTGCTTTTGAACCACACGATTTGAGTTTCTTTGTAAGGAAGGATTTCTCGGCCGGATCGACAGACAGTGACCAACGATATTTCACCGCTACCCAACGTCCGACGTACTGGCAAGCAAACGCGGCTGACGGCGGCATCCAATTATTTGGATCTTTGTCGCCTTTTGAACGATTCGTCGTGGCGCTCACAGCAATCAGCGAATGTGGGTAGCCAAGGTCATTTGCATAACTCTCCCGGGTGGCAGCACTCCAATTTCGGGCACCAGATTCCCAGGCTTCATGCAAGGGAACCATGTGGTCGATATCGAGACTCTTGGCGACAGTAACCGACTGCACATCATAAGCGGATGTCCATCGACCTGAACTAATCGCGCAACCTGACCCGATCGCAACTGATCTGATTCCTTCGGCAATGAGAACTTCTTCACGGGTATTGCAGCCATCGTGATCAGCATCAATCCAAAGTTTGAAGTAGCTGCGCTTATAGGTGTTCGAACCAGACTCCGCCTGTACCTTCAACTTGGTGAGCAAGACTGCAGGCTTTGCAACCGTGGCTGCCTGAGATGGTGCGTGCATCCCAGTAGCGACAAAAATTGCAACCAATGACGACGCGAACATTTTTTCCAGCACGTGCACTCCCACATTCATACTCAGGTCTCTTGAGCCCCACGCTATCGACGCACAGTGACACTGCAAGGCACATCACAACAAGTACCTCCTAAAGTGTTCGATGCCTCAATGCCCACAACGGTAGAATTGGCCATATGGGTCTCCAGAAAATCATCCTGTTCTACGGATTCACCCCCGTTGCTGATCCGCACGCAGTGCGTCTGTGGCAACGAACCCTTTGCGAGAAACTCAATCTCAAGGGGCGCATCATTATTTCGGAACATGGAATAAACGGCACACTTGGTGGCGACACAGAGGACCTGAAGGCCTACATTCGCACCACCAAGGAATATCAAGGTTTCAAACGCATTGACTGGAAATGGTCAGATGGACTCGGTAACGACTTCCCTCGACTCAAAGTAAGAGTTCGAGACGAGATCGTGTCCTTTGGCGCACCTGGCGAACTCAAAGTTGATCGCCATGGCGTTATTGGCGGAGGCGAGCACCTCACACCAGAGCAAGTCAATGAACTCGTCGCTGCCCGCGGTGACGAAGTCGCGTTCTTTGATGGTCGCAATGCCTTTGAGGCCGAAATTGGACGGTTTAAAAACGCAATCGTTCCCGACGTAAACACCACACATGATTTTGTGCGCGAACTCGACAGCGGAAAATACGATCACCTTAAAGACAAACCCATCGTGACGTACTGCACTGGTGGTATTCGTTGTGAAGTTTTGTCATCGCTCATGAAAAACCGTGGATTTAATGAGGTGTACCAAATCGAAGGCGGAATTGTCCGATATGGTGAAAAATTTGGTGACACTGGGCTATGGGAAGGTTCGTTGTACGTTTTTGACAAGCGTATGAATATTGAATTCAGTGATGATGCTCAAACCATTGGCCAGTGCGTAGTCTGTGCGGGTCCCACCAGCAAGTTCTACAACTGCGCGAACCTCGATTGTCGCGAACTCACTTTGTATTGCGATACCTGTGCGCCCGAAAATTCAGCACGAAATTGCACCCATGCTGGCGTGACGAATTAGCCGCCCTGCTCCATCTGCTTCAAAATCGCAATACGCTCCGCCAACGGTGGATGTGTTGAAAACAATTTAGACGTTGTGCTGTCATCCAATGGCGACTCAATCCAGACATGCGCAACTGAATTTGATTTCTGGTGCACAACAGTTGAATCTGACGCCAGAACTTCAAGGGCCTTACGCAAGCCTGCAGGGTTGCGGGTGAATGCCACAGCTGTCGCGTCCGCAAGAGCTTCACGCTTGCGTGAGACTGCGGACTTCAAAAGCAGCGCGGCTATGGGAGCCAAAATGAGCGCAATGAGCGCAGCGATTATCGCTACCGGGTTTCCCCCGCCACCATTGTCATTGTCTCGATTGCCACCGGTCCAAAAGGTCACTCGCAAAACCATGTCACTTAGAATTGCAATCGCGCCAGCAGTCGTAGCTGCAACAGCCATCACTAATGTGTCGCGGTTTGCCACGTGCGCCAACTCATGCGCGGCAACCCCTTGAAGCTGTTCGCGGTCCATAGATCGCAATATTCCCGACGTAAAGGCAATAACAGCATGTTCCGGGTCACGACCTGTAGCAAAGGCATTTGGTGCATCGTCTTCAACGATGGCAACCTTCGGCATCGGCAATCCTGCTGCCAACGTAAGTTCCTCGACAAGGTTAAATAGTTGCGGCGCATCATCATGACTAATCACTCGCGCACCCGTCATCGCCAGCACGAGCTTGTCCGACCCGTAATAAGAGCCCCACACACCAGCAAGTGCGATTCCAACAGCAAGAGGAACAATACCTACACTCGTTGAGCCCATGAACACAGCAGCCGCGTAAAACGCAATCGCTGTCACGCTACCCATAAGACCCAACATCAGCCAGGTCTTGGTGCGGTTCTGCTGTTGGACTTCCCGAAAATCTGCCATCGACTAAATGCTAGCTAAAAGACACTGTGGGAACGTCGCGCTTACCTGGGTCAGTGACCTCGTAAAACGGACGTGCAACAACCTTTGCCATGCCAGCGAAGAAGCGACCGGGAATTGCGACAATCTTTGCGTTCAACGAACGCACGTTGTCGTTGTAATACTGACGGGCGAACCCAATCTTGTTTTCAGTAGACGACAGCTCTTCCTGCAAAGCGCGGAAATTCTCAGATGCCTTCAGATCGGGATAGGCCTCACTCACGGCCAGCAGGCCGCGAAGAGCTTGAGTCATCGAGCCGTCAGCTTCAGCGACTGCCTCAACGCCTTGTGCGGCAGTTGCCTTCGCACGAGCCGCTACAACCTTTTCAAATGTCGCTGATTCATGAGCAGCGTAACCCTTGACAGTTTCAACCAAATTGGGAATCAGGTCTGAACGACGCTGAAGCTGTACTTCAATTTGAGCAAAAGATTCGTCAACGCCGACATTAAGTCGGACAAGTGCGTTGTACTGACCTACAACAAACAAAACGGCGAGTACTACTACGCCAAGGATGATCCATGTGGAAGTGTTCATAACTCCACATTACCCAGTGAGGCTGCGAATAAACCTCGGGAAACCCCGCAATTGAGTTACGCGACGAGCGAACCGCGGTGTTCTTCATCATGCTTCAGGATTTGGAACAAAATCTCGCCAATGGTGACTTCACCAAAATTTTGGTGAATCGCTTTGGCTAGCCACTGCTCGGCGGTCAAATCCTTAAGAAACATGACCATGTCTGTTCGCGAGGCGAGCAATTGTGCGCCGCTGGCATCCACACTCATGTCGCAGAAGGCAGCTTCAGTGGCTTTACCGTCCGGCTCCCACCAGCCAAATTCAGGTGCTGGCTGTCCGTCGCGTTGTGCATCAATCATCAGTGCCAATCGCGGAAGCCACACCTCGCGGTCAACCTGCGAAAGGTGGCCAACCACAACAGCAGGCGCCCACTCATCCGGATGAATTTGCGCTTTTTGTGCCGACTGAATCATGCGGTCGGCAGACATCACAAGCTCAACAAGGAGCACGGAGTTGGTAATCGCCACGCGATAAGCATGCCAGATGTCGCAAGGTGTTGCGCGGTGCGCCAGTTACCACCGAATTGGTAACTGACCAGATGCCTGCAACCGTGCATTCACTTGAGAAAATGGTTTCGACCCGAAGAATCCCCGATACGCACTCAACGGGCTGGGGTGAACTCCCGCCACAACATTGCTTGGCGCAAATTCACCTGACAAAGCTTGAGCATCCTTACCCCAGAGGATTGCCACAACGTCAGGGTTGGCAGTGCGCACCGCCCGAACAATTGCAGAAGTGACTTCCTGCCAGCCGAGTCCGCGATGGGAACCAGGCTTTCCTACCTCTGTGGTCAATACGTAATTCATCAAGAGAACGCCTTGACTCACCCAAGGGGATAAGTCGCCACCTTCGACCAGTGACGTACCGACATCAGATTTCAATTCGCTGACGATGTTGCGTAGCGAGGCTGGTAGCGGTGTCGTATCGAGCGGAACACTGAAGCTCAAACCACACGCATGCTTGGGATTCGGATAAGGATCTTGACCAACAATGATTACCCGGATATGACTTGGTGATTTTTGTAGACACCGGAAAATGTTGTCGATCGCTGGCACGAATTGCTGACGAGCGTCAGCGTAACGTGCGAGTTGTTCACCAATGCGTTCGATCAATGGACGTTGTTCGGCAAGTACCTGCTGCCATTCGGGCGACAGTGACTCAAAGATTTTCACAAAGATGACCGCAGTCAGCTATCCCGCGAGGACCGGCGCCCAGTCACCTGCGATTTCGACAAGCTCACGCAGCTTGGCAACTTGCTCAGCCGATGCAGGCTTGAGCGGACCACGAATGAAGTCACTTGGAAGTCCTAGGATTCCCGCAAGTGCCTTGACCTTGGCGTTGTACTGACCTTCTTCAATGTATGAAAGAAGCGGAATGACCGCTGCAAATGCTTCGTCACGTGTGGCTGGATTCATAATGCCTTCATGAGCCTTTGGTAGCGCATTGGCGATACCACCAATCCAACTCGTCACACCCTTGTCGAAAAACACCCGACTATCGGAATCGTTGCCACACACCACTTCGAAAGAGTTGTAGTTACGTTCCTGAATCAAGTCAATGCGCGACAGGTCGCCGGATGCTTCCTTGATACCAATTACCTGGTCGTGCGGAGCAAGAATGTCGAGCACCTCAGTTGTGAATGACACTCCAGTGCGCGCGGGATAGTCATACAGCACGGCCTCTAAGCCAGTGGCCTTCAAGATTGCTTCAACATGCGTAGCAAGTTCACTTGGTGTCGGCAATACATATGCTGGCGCTGCAATCATCAGCCCATCAGCATCCAGACGTCGGGCAATTGCAGCGTGATCGAGTGCCTCATTTGTTGAGACGCCACCCACACCAGCCATCACCGGCACACGACCGTTTACCTGCTTGATTGCAGTGGCCAACACATGATGACGTTCGTCATGAGTTAACGCGTACCCTTCGCCAGTTGTTCCACCGACGACAACACCTGTGACCCCATTTGCCAACATCACTTCAATGAACTCTTGGTTGGCTTTCTTATCGACGTGACCTGCCTCATCAAAACGAGTGATGAGTGGAACATAAACGCCTGCGAGATTCACAAGTGACTCCTGACCTACGGTGCAATAGATGGCGAACGGGCGGTAACCTGTCCAACGTGCCTGAACCAATCTACCTTGACCCCTCGCCAGAGGTTCAGCATCGGCGCATTCGCACGTTTCACGCCCGTCATGGGCGGGTATCCCAAACGCGAAACGCGGCCATTGACGCGGTCCTACCAAACCGTGACATCGCGTTGAGCGAATACCCCGTTGTCCTCAACCTGGTCCTGGGTGGCACGCGAGCTGTTATCGATTTTGGGTGCGGAATGGGTGGACTCACTCGCGAGTTACTTCAACATCCAGATACAGCAGTCCTTGCTATTGACGTGCATACACCTGGCATTGCTGACCTTGCCCAACTGGCAGTCGATAACCCTGAGGTAAAACTGGCACTTCACATGGGTGATGGCATCTTTGTGCTTGAGGACTTCATCGCGCCAGAATCAATCGACTCGATTTACGTGTATTTTCCAGATCCTTGGCCAAAGGCACGTCACCAAAAGCGGCGCGTCATTCAGCCTTACTTCCTCGACATAGTTCACCAGATTTTGAAACCGGGCGGCACACTGAAAATCGCGACGGACATTGATTCGTACGCTGCGCATGTACGAACTGTTGCAGCAACGCGCTCCGACTTTACATTCGCGCACAATGATTTTGAAGCAGTGATGACGTCTTATCACACGCGAGCGATTCGACTAGGTCACACAATTAATACTTTTACACTCACAAAGATTTGAGCAAACCAGCAATCGTTAACTCAACCTGGTCCCAATGCGCAGCAAACCCAGGATGTAAATCCAAGTTCCGAACTTCATCAAGTGCCACCCAGCGAGCTTCTTGAGACTCAGCGTTATGAGTGACATCAAATTTACGTGCTGGAGTGGCTATGACTGTGTGATAACTCCAGTCACCATGATCAGTCCACACTTCATCGTGCACGATTTCCAGCAATGTTTCGCTGACGCCCCACTCCTCAAACAATTCGCGAAGAGCTGCCTGGACTGCAGTTTCGTGTGAATCCCGTGCTCCACCAGGTATCCCCCACGTCGCACCACCATGCGTCCATTCAGCACGATGTTGCATCAGAACTGAAGGGATGCTCGGATCCACAATCAGAACACCAGCGGCACCGTGTAAACCCCAATGCTTGGCACCACACGAACATTCGATCCAACCGTCGCCATCAGAAGTTGCCATTAAAAAAGCTCAGCGCCATTCATTAAGGGAGCTGTCCGACATGAGCCAAAGCAAGTCGAACTAGAAGATCTTGTCCGCCGGTCATTTCAGCGCGCACATCTCCTGTGACAACTTCTTGTGGCGTGAGCCAAGCCAGATCCAATGCGTTCTGCGAAGGTGAGCAATCCCCCTTCACCGGAACGACATACACCAGCGATACTGCATGCTGACGAGGGTCATGAAAGCCAGTGACCGTGGGATCTGGGAAGTATTCAGCGACCGTGAATGGCGTTGGGCTTGTGGGGACCTCAGGCAAGGCAACTGGACCTAAATCTTTTTCGATGTGACGCAAAATTGCATCACGAATGAGTTCGCCATAAAGCACGCGCCCCGAAACAACCGCGCGGCTGATTGACCCATCCGGGCGTCCACGCAACAAAAGTCCGACGTGAGTCACTTCGCCGCGATCATCAACACGAACTGGGATGCAATCGACATAAACGATCGGTAGACGTTGACGAGCAGATTCGAGATCGTCGGATGCCAACCACGTTGTCTGGATGTCAGTCATGTCAGTCACAAGACCATTGTGCCAGTCACTGAGCGAATAGCAGTGTGACTCACTGCGAAATCCTCGGTAACTAGTAACTAATTACGGGCGCGACGTGCCTTGCTCGGTGTTCTACCTCTGGCGTACCAGCGGTCTTCGACAAATTCAACGGCCAGCGGTGCGGAGAACGCTTGCGACATTGGTTCGCTGGAAATGATGTCGTACACCGAACCTTGCGCCGAAATACGTCCATCTGACAGCAGTAATGCATCAGTAAAGTTCGGGGGAATTTCCTCAACGTGATGTGTCACCAAGATAAGTACAGGTGCGTTCTCGTCAGCTGCAAGTTCGCTGAGCCTTCGCACGAGGTCCTCGCGTCCCGCTACATCGAGTCCAGCCGCAGGTTCATCCAGCAACAGCAATTCAGGATCTGCCATGAGTGCCCGCGCAATCTGCACTCGCTTACGTTCGCCTTCCGACAATGTGCCAATCGTGCGCAAAGCAAGTCCACGCAATCCCCACGCATCAATGAGTTCTTCAGCGCGCTCGTAGTCTGGTTCGTCATAGGTCTCACGCCAACGCCCTGTGATGCCATATGCGCCGGTGATGATTGTGTTGATAACGGATTCTTCCGGTGGCAGTAACGCTGCGGTAGCCGCACTTGTGATGCCTACGCTCATTCGTAATTCGCGAACATCTGTGCGCCCAAGAGTTTGACCTAAAACTTGTGCACTGCCGCGCGTTGGGTGAATGTATCCAGACAAGATTTGCATCAGCGTAGTTTTACCGGCGCCATTGGGACCCATAATCACCCAGCGTTGGCCAACAGACACTGACCACGACACGTCATCCAAGATGGCCTTATTGCCACGCACTACTGTCACATTACGCAGGGACAGAACATCGCTCACGCCTGTAATCTACTCCGTCACATGCGGCGAACTTCGCTTAGAGTGACTACATGTCTATCCAGGTTCGGCCGCGCGCCATATCGTTGGCGTTGTGGCTCAATGCGTGGCGCGTTGGATATCTAACGCTCAGCGACACAGTCAATGCCTGCGAGACCATTTCGGATTCAACTGAGGTACACAAGGATGGGCGTCGCATATCGTGGCAGACGCTCATTGAAACATCAGGGGTCGGCGGTGAGCCGTTTACCGTCGCGCTCCCCCAATCTGGTGACCCTCAAGGACTTCCTTCGGATTTATTGAAAATCATGCAGCAACCAACCGGTGCGGTATCACTGAGTCGAAGCGAGCTTATTGTGTGTAGGCACAATGGCGACTGGGAACTTGTGAGCGCCACACATTCGGTGCCCCACATCGGCATCACTCATGCACGGCTGGCATTCACCACCCACATAACGGAAGCAAGTCAATTTCTCTCCACCGCCGAACTAGCCGGTGAACGCAACCAGATTGATGCTGTCCTCGAAGACCACATCCCGGCACATGTTCCTCCTCAATTGCCCGCCAAGTTGAGCCAGGCACTTTCCAACGCTGAACGCGTGCGCCTAGTCGCACACCTAGCGCGCGAGCAAGCTATCGCTTTTGGATCGCCGAGCGTCGACCTCAAGAAACAGTCCGTTCTGCGTGAACTTGATAGCACTGCCCGCGATCTCATGATTGCCGTAGCGGGTCACAGTTTCACAATGTGAACCTGCCCTCTAGGCTTATCTCATGGCAAACGTCTTAGTCCTGACAATCAGCGGACAGGACCAGCCAGGCGTCACAGCGGGAATCACCGGAGCTCTGTCGCCTCTTAACCTCACCATTCGCCAACTTGAACAGATCGTCCTTCAAGGCCACCTTGTCCTTGGTCTTGCGTTGATGCATGACAAGGACGCAGACGACAGCACCTTCGACCGTGCAACAGTTCTGGCGATGGAGTTTGCAAGTGCTCGATTCATGCAAGTCACCTCACGTTTGGTGGACGAAGGCGAACTAGATGGCTGGAAAGACCGCCTACTTGTCACCGTGCTTGGCAGCCCCCTCGTGCCAGGTTCTGTCTCGGCGATCACGTCAACTGTCGCTAAAAACGGCGGCAACATTGATCGCATTCGCCAGGTCGCCAGCTACCCAGTTACCGCCATTGAGTTTGAGGTCGGTGGTGTAAACAAACAACAACTTCGCGATGAGCTCTCGCAGGTCGCTCGGGCAAACGCCATCGACATCGCGGTCCAAGAATCAGGACTAGACCGACGTGGAATTCATCTCATAGTGATGGATGTCGATTCAACCTTCATTCAAGATGAAGTTATCGACCTCCTTGCCGCCAAGGCTGATGTAGCTGATGAAGTGGCACACATTACTGCGCGGGCCATGAACGGCGAACTTGATTTTGAGCAGTCACTGCGTGAACGCGTTGCCATGCTTCGCGGTCTACCCGAATCAGCGTTGGCAGAAGTATTCAACGAGATAACGCTGACCCCTGGTGCGAACACCTTGTGTCGAACTTTGAACCGTCTTGGATTTCAAATTGCCCTGGTCAGCGGAGGATTTACACAAGTCGTCGAGCCACTGGCCCACGCGATGGGCGTTACCAATATGCGCGCCAACACACTAGAGATCATTGATGGCGCCTTAACTGGCAATTTGGTTGGACCAATCATCGACCGTGCCGCAAAAGCTCAAGCGCTTCGCGATTTTGCTCACGATCACGAAATTCCTATGTCCCGCACAATCGCAATCGGCGATGGTGCAAACGACTTAGATATGCTTGAAGCCGCAGCCCTTGGTATCGCATTCAACGCGAAACCCTTTGTGCGCGATGCCGCTCATGCGTCCGTCAATACGCCTTACCTCGACACTGTGCTTTATGTGCTGGGCATTACCCGCGAACAAATAGAACGATCCGATGCCGCCGACGGCACGACAACTCCAGCGCCTCCAGTTCAATAACGTCAGGTTAAAGAAAAAGTGCGCCAACCAGAACGATTGACGCACTTTCGATTAAGCAAATGATCAGGGACCACCCTGTGAATGCACACCACCGTCGACGTGAATGATTTCTCCAGTTGTTGCCGGGAACCAGTCCGAGAACAATGCGACACATGCCTTTGCGGTTGGAACTGGGTCTTCGGTGTCCCAACCAAGCGGTGCACGTCGTTGCCACATTGGTCCAAAGTGATCAAAACCTGGAATGCTCTTTGCTGCCGTCGAATAAATCGGACCCGCGGCAATCAAGTTAACTCGAATTTTTTCTGGGCCAAGCTCGCGAGCAAGGTAACGACAGGTTGACTCAAGTGCTGCTTTTGACACACCCATCCAGTCATAGAAAGGCCATGTCACTGTTGCATCGAAATCAAGTCCAAGAACTTGTCCGCCACGTTCCTTCAATAAAGGTCGGCATGCTACGGCAAGCGACTTCAAGGAGAAGGCAGAAACTTCCAAGGCAACCTTGACGTCATCCCATTCAGTGTTGAGGAAGTTGCCACCAAGTGCCGCCTCAGGAGCATATGCAATGGAATGCAAAACTCCATCAAGATACGGGACATGCTCTGCAATTCGATCGCTGAGCGTCGCAAGATCGTCGGCGTTGGTGACATCGAGTTGAACAATTTCAACAGGATGAGGCAACCGACCAGCAATGCGCTTTGTGATGCCTGCAGCCCGACCAAAGGACGACAGGACAACCGTTGCGCCTTCTTCCTGCGCCAGACGTGCCACATGGAATGCGATTGACGAATCAGTGAGTACGCCAGTGATCAGAAGTTTCTTACCGTCAAGAATGCCCATAGTTGTATTAGTGTCCCATGCCTAGTCCGCCATCTACGGGAATGACAGCGCCCGTGATGTAAGAAGCTTGTTCAGAAGCCAAGAAAACAGCCGCATCAGCGATTTCCGCGGGTGAACCGTAGCGACCAAGTGGAACATTGGCCAAAATCTCGGTTTTGCGATCTTCTGTCAATTCAGCAGTCATGTCGGTATCGATAAAGCCTGGGGCGATGACGTTGGCTGTGATTCCTCGGGATCCGAGTTCGCGAGCGAGCGAGCGCGCGACACCAACAAGACCTGACTTCGATGCGGAGTAATTAACTTGGCCCGCAGAACCCATCAGACCTACAACACTCGACATGAAAATCAGTCGCCCAGTACGCGCCTTCATCATGGCGCGAGCAGCCCGGCGGGCAACTCGAATCGCTCCGGTGAGGTTTGTGTTCAACACGTCGTCGATGTCGTCGTCCGACATTCGCATAATGAGGCCGTCACGGGTGATGCCAGCGTTGGCAATCGCAACCTCGACCGGCCCGTAGGTGCTCTCGATGTGCTCAAATGCAGCGTCAACACTCTCAGTTGAGGTGACGTCACACTTCACAACATGTAACCCATCAATTGGATCACCGGCGCGGCTAGTGACAACAACGGTGTCACCCAGTGCTGCAAAG
>CANGDT010000042.1 GCA_947452755.1 Actinomycetota bacterium | reverse complement strand
GCCTCGGCTCTTGCTCATCGCCGAGCCATCCATCACGACCATGCCTTGGTTCAACAAACGTGTAAAGGGCTCGGTGAACTTGACCATCCCCATGTCGTACATGACCTTGGTGAAGAATCGGCTGTACAGCAGGTGCAAGATGGCGTGCGTGACACCGCCGACGTATTGATCTACAGGTAGCCACTTGTCCGCTTCGGCTGGATCAAATGCCGCAGTATCGAGTTGAGGATTTAGATAGCGCATGTAGTACCAGGACGAATCCACAAAAGTGTCCATGGTGTCTGCATCTCGTCGTGCTGGAGCACTGCACTTTGGACAAGGGACATTCGCCCATTCGTCTGCGGCGCCAAGCGGAGAGGTGCCCTTCGGTGACAAGTCAAGATTTGTTGCATCCGGAAGTTCAACTGGTAACTGATCTTCAGGAACAGGAACTTCGCCACACGATTCACAATGAATGATTGGAATTGGGGTTCCCCAGAAGCGTTGACGCGAGATCAACCAGTCGCGCAAGCGATAATTTGTTGCTGCCTTGCCACGACCTTCAGCCCCAAGAATCTCAATCATCTTGGCAATTCCGTCAACCTTGCCAAGGCCATCAAGAGGGCCAGAGTTAACATGTGCGCCATCATCTGCAGTCGCTTCGCCGGTTACCGACGGATCCGTGTCACTTTTAACAACCACACGAACGGGTAAATCGAAAGTGCGTGCAAAATCAAGGTCCCGCTGGTCGTGTGCAGGTACTGCCATCACTGCGCCAGTTCCGTAATCAGCAAGAACATAGTCACTGGCCCAAATCGGTAGACGTTCGCCGTTGACCGGGTTAATGGCGAAACGATTCAGGAATACACCAGTCTTTGGGCGATCTGTCGACAAGCGGTCCATCTCGGATGTGGATTTAACCTGCTCCAAATATTCTTTGAATGTAGATTCTGAATCTGTGCCAGCAGCAAGCTCTGCCGCCAAGTCACTATCAACAGCAACAACAAAGAATGTTGCCCCAAATAGTGTGTCGGGACGCGTGGTGTACACAACGACAGGTTCGTCGCGCCCCTCGACTGCAAAACTGACTTCTGCACCTTGCGATCGACCAATCCAGTTGCGCTGCATAAGCAGCACCTTGTCTGGCCATTGGCCTTCGAGCTGCTTCATGTCATCAAGCAAACGATCTGCGTAATCTGTAATTTTGAAGTACCACTGGTTCAACTTCTTTTTGGTAACCACAGTGTCGCAACGTTCGCACTGTCCCCCAACGACTTGTTCGTTGGCCAACACGGTCTGGCAAGACGGACACCAGTTCACAGCCGAATCCTTGCGGTAAGCCAAACCGCGCTTGTACATCTGCAGGAAGAACCACTGGTTCCACTTGTAATACTCCGGGTCGCACGTGTTCAGAACACGGTCCCAGTCGAACGAACATGCGTATCGACGCATCGAGGCTTTTTGAACTGCAATGTTTTCATAGGTCCACTTGCGCGGATCTTCTTTGCGTTTGATAGCTGCATTTTCAGCAGGCAACCCAAAAGCATCCCAACCAATGGGGTGCATGACATTGAAACCTTTGTGTACCCAGTAACGCGCAATTACGTCGCCAAGTGCATACGCCTCCGCATGACCCATGTGCAGGTCACCCGATGGGTACGGAAACATGTCCAAGACATACTTCGTTGGACGGGTGTCATCAGCACGACCCGAGCGGAAAGGCGCGAGGTCATCCCAGACCGGCAGCCACTTTTCTTGGGCAGCATGCACGTCATAGAAATTGGGATCTGGGGCAATGTCCTGTTCGCTCATAACCCTCCAAGAATACTGTGAATACCCCCGCCCCTAAACTCGGTCACATGTCTAAGCGCGGTTGGTTGCTGTTCCTTGCACTTGGTGTCATCTGGGGAATCCCCTACTTGCTGATCCGAGTTGCCGTTGAAGACCTGAGCCCTGCAGTCGTAGTCTTTGGGCGCCTGAGTCTTGGTGCATTGGTACTGCTTCCGCTGGCTATACGACAAGGGCAGGCTGGCGTTATCCGGACTCACTGGCGTGGAATCTTATTGTTCGCAGTTGTGGAGATGTGCATTCCATTTGGCGCGCTCGGCATTGCAGAGCAACGCATTTCAAGTTCGTTGGCCGGCTTACTGATCGCTGCGGTTCCTATGGTGAATGCAGTGGCTACATATCGCCTAGGTATGGACACGTCGTGGAACTCACGTCGAGTGGGTGGTTTATTTATCGGTCTTGCTGGCGTTGCACTGCTCGTAGGATTCGACATTCATGCCGACAACTGGTGGTCCGTAGCAATTTGTGGCTTTGCTGTTATTGGTTACGCATGCGGACCAATCATGATCACAAAATTTATGAACGATGTGCCAAGTTCAGGCGTGATCTCCTGGTCGCAAACAGTCGCTGCCGCGATTTATCTGCCAGTTGTTGCCGTGCAACTTTCCACGGGACATTGGAACACCGGAACCGTTCACGTCAAAGCATGGGCTGCCGTGGTTGGTCTTGGTCTGGTCTGCACTGCGGCCGCATTTGTTTTGCTCTTTGCCTTAGTTGAAGAAGCCGGCCCAAGTCGCACGACACTGATCACCTACATGAATCCAGCAGTCGCAGTCATACTGGGAATCTCAATCCTTGATGAACCATTTACCCGTGGCATTGCCTTAGGCTTCCCGCTGGTGTTGATTGGATCGTTCTTGGCAACCCGCAAGCCAGTCACCCCTCAGCCAGTTACAACTTAACGACGTTCGAGAAATCCACGCTGGTACTGATCAGCCCATGGGACTTCTTCACCCAAGTCAGCAGCCGCTTGGTAAGCCCAACGGGGATTGCCCAACATTGGTCGACCAATCATTACTGCCTCAATGTCACCTGAAGCGAGAAGTGCTTCGGCCTGTGGACCGGTGGTAATCAAACCAACTGCATTTGTTGCCACGCCAGTTTCTTGGTGAATTCGTTTTGCAAACTCTGCCTGGTACGCAGGGCCGAGCACAATTTGTTGACCTGCATCAAGACCACCAGAGGACACGTCGATTAAGTCCACGCCCCGCGCGTGCAACTCACGAACCAAGGAAATGGATTGCTCAAGATCCCAGCCACCCTCAACCCAGTCCGTTGCCGAGATGCGTACAAAGAGTGCCTTTGATGATGGGACTACTAAACGCACAGCGCTAGAAACTTCACACAGCAAACGAATGCGGTTTTCGAAAGAGCCACCGTATTCATCAGTGCGCTTATTCGAAATTGGCGAAAGGAATTCGTGCAACAAGTAGCCGTGCGCAGCATGAATCTCAACCACGTCAAACTCAGCACCAAGAGCACGTTCAGCGGCTGCGATGAAATCGACTTTGAGTTGTTCAATGTCTTGGATTGTCATTTCGCGAGGAATTGCGAAACCTTCGTACGGAACCGCTGATGGTGCTTCAGTTTCCCAAGCGCCTTCACTTGGCTTCATTGACGCGCCGCCATTCCATGGTTGGTGCGCGGAAGCCTTACGTCCTGCATGTGCAATTTGAATGCCAGCCTTCACACCATGGCGATGTGCAAAGCGAGGAATCTCAGCGAGAACTTGTGCTTGTTGATCTGTCCAAATTCCAACATCGCCAGCGCTGATGCGACCCTGCGGACGCACTGCTGAAGCTTCAACCATGACTAATCCGGCTCCACCAGTGATGAAGGCGCCGTAGTGCACTGCGTGCCAGTCCTGAATCACGCCTTCAACTGCGGAGTATTGGCACATGGGGCTGACCCACACACGGTTTTTGATGGTGACGCCGCCAACCGTAATTGGACTGAACAACTTGCTCATTAGTCTCCGATCGTGGCGACCATGATCGCCTTAATGGTGTGCAAACGGTTCTCCGCCTGGTCAAAGACCACACTGGCTGGAGACTCAAATACGTCGTGGGTTACTTCAAGACCGTCATGCATGCCGGTCTTGTGCGCGATTTCGCGGCCGACGGTTGTCTGTTCATTGTGGAAGCCAGGGAGGCAGTGCATGAACTTTGCATTGGGATTGCCAGTCTTAGCAAGAGCTGCATCATTGACTTGGTAACTACCTAAAAGTTCAACGCGCTCTTTCCACACTTCCGCAGATTCGCCCATCGAGACCCACACGTCCGTGTGCACGAAGTCAGAACCGGGAAGAGCTTCATCCATATCTTCAGTGAGAAGAATCTTTCCGCCATTCTTTTCCGCAAGGTCACGGGCTAGCGCCTGCACGTCTTCGGCCGGCCACAGTTGCTTGGGCGAAGCGATACGGATGTCGGCGCCTAACAATGCGGATGTGACGAGCAACGAATTACCCATGTTAGATCGAGCATCACCCACGTACGTAAAAGCGATTTCATTAGGGCGCTTGCCTGAATGCTCGATCATGGTCATGAAGTCGGCAAGCATCTGCGTGGGATGCCACTCGTCCGTCAAACCGTTGTAGACCGGCACCCCTGAATACTCAGCGAGCTCTTCAACTTGCGACTGCGTTTTGCCTCGGTATTCGATTGCGTCGTAGTAGCGACTCAGTACGCGCGCAGTATCAGCAATCGATTCCTTGTGTCCAACCTGCGAGGACAAACCATCGAGGTACGTTGTCTGCGCACCCTGGTCAAATGCCGCAACTTCAAACGCACAACGTGTGCGGGTAGACGTCTTTTCAAAGATCAGACAAATGTTGCGACCAACCATGCGACGCACTTCACGACGTTCGCGCTTCTGTGCCTTCAAATCAATGGCAAGGTCGATTAAGTACAGAAACTCTAGTTGCGTGAAATCGATTTCCTTAAGGAAATCGCGACCTTGTAAATTCATGCGCTATCGACCAGTAAATGACATGACGTGCTTCACGCGGGTGTAGCCCTCGATTGCTTCGGTCGACAAGTCGTTACCGTGCCCTGAATGCTTGAATCCGCCGTTTGGCATTTCAGCAGCCTGTACCAAGTGGCAATTCACCCAGACCTGGCCGAAGTCAAGATCCTGCGAGGTGCGAATGACGCGGGCATGGTTCTCGGACCAGATTGAGGCAGCCAAACCGTAGGCCACATCGTTTGCCATCCGAATTGCCTCTGCTTCATCCTTGAACGTTTGCACAGTCTGAACTGAAGCGAACACTTCATTCTGAATCATTTCGTCATCCTGCTTTAGACCAGCAACAAGAGTTGGTTCAAAGAAGTAACCGCCATTGATGCGATGTGACTTTCCACCGGTGAGAATCTGTGCGTGACTTGGCAGGCGCTCAATGAATCCTTCGACCTTTTCCAAGTGCGCTTGGCTATTCAATGAGCCATAGAAGTGGTCATCGTTGTCTGGCGCACCAAACTTGAATTCAGCAACCTTTTTAGCAAGTGCCGCGATGAATTCCTTTGCGATGCTTTCTTGCACAAGTACGCGAGTTCCCGCTGCACAGTCTTGACCAGCGTTGTACAAGTTTGCTTCGGCAACACCTTGAACGGTCTTTTCAAAATCACAGTCTTCGTACACGATGACAGGCGCTTTGCCACCTAGTTCAAGGTGAACGCGCTTGAGGTCAGGTGCCGCGTTAGCAGCAATCTCCATACCTGCCCGAACAGAGCCCGTGATAGACACCATGTCAGGGCGCTTGTGCGCAACCATCGCGCGACCTGTGTCGCGATCGCCATAAACAATGTTGACGACACCAGTCGGTAAGTGTTCGGCAAAAATTTCCGCCATGATCGAAGCTGAGTGTGGCGTTGTGTCGGATGGCTTCAACACGACGGTGTTACCCATCGCAATAGCAGGAGCAAACTTCCACACAGCCATCAAAAGTGGATAGTTCCATGGCGCAACCTGTGCACAGACGCCAACTGGTTCGCGGCGAACCGATGAGTCGTATCCAACGAGATACTCGCCGGTGGACCAACCTGGCAAGTTACGGGCCAAAGTAGCGTGGAAACGCGTGTGGTCAACACACTGAGGGAATTCTGCATCGCGCATCCACCACACAGGCTTGCCAGTGTTTTGAACTTCTGCGGCAATAATTTCATCAGCACGTGCTTCCATCGCATCAGCAATGCGGAAAAGCGCCAATGAACGATCGGCGGGTGCTGTGCGCTTCCAACCCTCGAAGGCATCGCTGGCAGCTTTGAATGCAGCATCAACGTCGGCTTCACGCGACAGCGGAGCCGTGCCATAAACCTGACCAATCGCTGGGTTCTCGAATGTCATGGTTTCGCCACTGAGTGCGTCAGCGAACTTTCCACCAATGAAGTTCTGCAAAGTCGTCATGATGTTCTGCTTTCGTTAGATCGTGCGGGTTGCTAGCGCTGTTGCTGCTTCCAGAATGCACAATGCGGCTAGTCGCACTGTGCGCTGGTCAGAAGAGTCAATTGACGCATCTATTTCCGTGAAGTCCATGCTAGTCACTGCCGGGTGGCTCGCAGCAAGGAATACAAGCTGGCGAAGCTCATCGGCACTGAGCCCCCCTGGCGCAGCCGCTGGGCACGCTGGCACAACCGATCGATCGCACACATCAACGTCGACGTCCACATGAATTGGCCCGCCGCTGGCACCGGCAATCTCAACGGCTTCGTCCATCATGTCTTTCAGCGGGCGCGTCCTCATGGCATCACGGGTGATTACTGTAATTCCGTAGTCCTTGGCACGCTTTGCATACTCAGGCGAGTTTGCAAAGTCACTAATACCCAATTGCACAACATGTGTGCCTTGCAGCCCCGCTGCAATCAGTCGACGAACTGGAGAACCGTTGCTGATGCCTTCGCGAATATCGTGATGTGCATCAAAGGTAATGAGCCCAGCACGATCAATTGAATCTCCCCACAAACCGTGTGCAACAGAGTAAGTAATCGAATTGTCGCCGCCGATTGCAATTAACAGTTCGGCTGTATCGCGAAGTTCAGCCATGCGAGCAAAAACGCGCGCTTCGCCATCTTCCCAATCAGGGTTTTCAATGTCTCCGGCATCCCACGCATGGAGCTCTGCTAGATCAACGTCATGGGACGCTGAATATGTTGAATAACGCAACAATGCTTCGCGGACTGCGGCCGGCGTTGTGTGCGCAGAGGTTGGACTAATTGAGGTTTCGTGAGCAGGAACGCCAACAATGGCGAGGTCAACATCTATCTGGGTACCGCCCGCGATCCAATGCCCAGCACGTGGCCAGAATTCATCATGTGGCAATGCCATGTCGTCCTGCTTTCAGCGAGTCCTTGATAGAAAACCTACCGCGAACGTATCGATTGGCGAGAATTCACCATAAGTTCAGGCACGAACGCGTTGATAGGTAATGCATCGCACTAACGTTGGTAGCAACCACATTGGCCTAAGCGTTCGGAGTCACCATGTCAGAAATGAAAGCTTCAGTTCTCTTTGTCTGCATCCATAATGCGGGGCGCTCACAGATGGCAGCCGGCTATCTCCAGCATCTTGCTGGCGACCGGGTCGAAGTTCGTTCGGCCGGAACTGAGCCGGGCAATCAGGTGAATCCATCGGCGATTGCAGTCATGGCCGAAGAAGGCATCGACATCACGGCTGCAACACCAAAAGTTCTTACTGATGAAGCAGTTCAAGCCTCTGACTACGTCATCACTATGGGTTGCGGCGACAAGTGCCCGTTCTACCCAGGTAAGACTTACCTTGACTGGAAGCTTGATGATCCCGCTGGTCAAGGAGTTGATTCCGTGCGACCAATTCGTGATGAGATTCGTGCGCTTATCGAAAACCTCATCGCTGAAATCGACGAGAAGTTTTAGCAAAGCGCTAGCGCGAACGGCGTTCGAGTTCACGAACCGCTTTATGAATTGCCGCGACAATGACTGTTTGTGAATCTTGCGAATAATCCTGCTTGCGCAGTGTGCAAGCGATTGATGCCGTGGGGTGACCTGATCGATCAAGTACCGGTGCAGCTAGCGACACATAACCCTCAGTGACAAATTCATCCTCAAAAGAAAAACCTGCACGTAACTCATCGGACAAAACTGTGCGAAGTTCCGCGGGTGATTGCGGGCCACGGCCCGTGCGGTCTGAGAACGCATCGTGTGATGGGAAGACCGCGCGCACTTGTGCTGCGGGAAGTGCTGCCAGAATTGCTCGACCGCTCGCAGTCAGATGTGCCGGCAGGCGAACACCAATGTCAGTGACCAACGTCACCGGTTTGCGCGGTGCTTCCTTCAGCAAATACAACGTTTCTCGTCCTTGCAGAATGCCAAGGTGCGCAACGACTGGAACAGCCACCGAGTTCACCAGCGCAGCCAGCAACGGGCGGGCAAGGCGCTCGAGAGGTTCATGGCGCAGATACGCCGAACCCACTTCGAAAACCGATACCCCTAGCCCCCACGTGCGCTCGTCTGGGTAATACGTCAGAAAGCCTTCATTCTGCATGGCCTGAAGTAAGTGATATGTCGACGATCGAGGTAATTCAAGTTTGCGGGCAATGACCGCAGCCGATAACGAGCCGGGCGCTGCGGCTAGGAGCTTCAAGACGGACAGCGTGCGCACTGCCGCAGGTACCTGAGCCATAACACCTCCCAAAGTCTCGTATTTCAGACACTACCTGCGGGTCATGGGTTCCGCTACCCGATTGACTGCAACACACTAAAGACACCAACAGAAAGGCACCACCATGACATCAGGTCCACGTCCAGTTCGCGCTACTCGCGGAACACAACTGACCACCAAAGGCTGGCAGCAAGAAGCCGCATTGCGCATGCTGCAAAACAACCTTGATCCTGATGTCGCAGAGCACCCTGATGAACTCGTTGTTTACGGCGGCACCGGAAAGGCCGCGCGAAACTGGGAATCATTCGATGCCATCGTGCGCACACTGACGAACTTGGAAAATGACGAAACCATGTTGGTGCAGTCAGGAAAGCCAGTTGGCGTATTCCAAACTCACGAATGGGCACCACGCGTTATCTTGGCGAACTCCAACCTCGTCGGCGACTGGGCAACATGGCCTGAGTTCCGTCGCCTTGAACACATGGGTTTGACGATGTATGGACAGATGACTGCTGGGTCATGGATCTACATCGGCACACAAGGAATTCTGCAAGGAACGTACGAAACATTCGCAGCCGTTGCTGAAAAGAAGTTTGGTGGAACACTTGCTGGCACATTCACAGTGACTGGTGGTTGCGGCGGCATGGGTGGCGCACAGCCACTTGCTGTAACGATGAACGATGGCGTGTGTCTGATGATTGACATCGACCCGACTCGACTACAACGTCGTGTTGAGACTCGCTACCTTGATGAAATTGCAGACAACCTAGACGATGCCATTAAGCGCTGCCTTGATGCCAAGGCAGCTCGACGACCATTGTCTGTCGGACTTGTTGGAAACACTGCTGAAGTACTTCCCAAGATGCTTGCCATGGATGTTCCTGTTGACATCGTCACTGACCAAACATCAGCACATGACCCGCTGTATTACATTCCGGCCGGCATGGACTTTGCAGACGCTCGCGAGTACGCAGAAAAGAAGCCAGAGGAATTCACCGAGCGTGCGCAAGAGTCGATGGCTCGTCACGTGGAAGCCATGGTCGGGTTCATGGACAAGGGTGCAGAAGTATTCGACTACGGCAACTCAATTCGCGACGAAGCACGCAAGGGCGGATACGACCGCGCATTCGCCTTCCCAGGATTCATTCCTGCCTACATTCGTCCGCTGTTCTGTGAAGGCAAGGGCCCATTCCGTTGGGCGGCGCTTTCGGGCGATCCCAAGGACATTTACCGCACCGACCAGGCAGTTTTGGAACTGTTCCCTGACAACGAGCACCTACACCGCTGGATCAAAATGGCCCAAGAGCGCGTTGCGTTCCAAGGACTGCCTGCCCGTATTTGCTGGTTGGGTTACGGCGAACGCGACAAGGCTGGATTGGCATTCAACGACTTGGTGGCCAAGGGTGAAGTCAGCGCGCCAATTGTTATCGGCCGCGACCACCTTGACTGTGGTTCGGTTGCTTCGCCTTACCGCGAATCAGAAGCGATGCTCGATGGCTCAGATGCAATTGCTGACTGGCCGTTGCTGAACGCCATGATCAACATCTCATCAGGTGCGTCATGGGTGTCGATTCACCATGGTGGCGGCGTAGGTATCGGTCGCTCTATTCACGCCGGTCAGGTATCCGTCGCTGACGGAACGCTGCTGGCTGCGCAAAAACTTGCACGCGTGCTCACGAACGACCCAGGTATGGGCGTCATTCGCCACGTGGACGCTGGTTACGACCGCGCTATTGAAGTTGCCAAAGAAAAGCATGTGCACGTGCCTATGTTGGAGAACGGTGACTACCTTTAAATCATGAGCAATCTAGTCCTGACCAACATCGGTGAACTTGTCACCAACGATCACTCAATCAACAACGGCCAGCTCGGCATTATTAATGATGCTGCGCTCGTAGTCGACAATGGCGTGATTACTTGGGTTGGTCAGGCTAGCGACCTCGATGCGCACACTTCCACGAAACCAATGGACATGCATGGGCAATCCGTCATTCCTGGCTTCGTTGACAGTCACGCACACTTGGTTTTCGCAGGTGAACGTAGCCACGAATTTGCTGCGCGCATGGCGGGAGAAAAATACGAAGCGGGCGGTATCAAAACTACAGTTGCAGCAACCCGTGCTGCAGACGACGACGACCTTCGCACGAATGTCAGCCGGCTCGTCGATGAAATGCACGCCTGCGGAATTACAACTTTCGAAACTAAATCCGGCTACGGCTTAGACGTTGAGACAGAACAGCGTTCTGTGCGTATCGCGACTGAATTCACCGACGAAGTCACCTACCTTGGTGCACATGTTGTCAGCCCCGACTATGCAGGTCGAGCAGATGAGTACGTCGACCTCGTTGTTGGCGAGATGTTGAATGCATGCGCGCCGCACGCAAAATGGATTGATGTGTTTTGCGATCGTGGTGCGTTCACTGTTGAACAGGCCCGCACAATCCTGAGCGCGGGGATGTCGGCCGGACTAATCCCGCGCATGCATGCCAACCAACTCGAGAATCTTGGCGCAGTAGCACTGGCCGTTGAACTCGACGTCGCATCAGCCGATCATCTGACTCATCTCACTGACGAAGATATTGCAGCGTTGGCTTCAAGCAATACCGTCGCCACACTCGTGCCTGGCGCAGAATTCAGCACCCGCGCTACCTACCCTCGCGCGCGCGATTTGATTGATTCAGGCGCGAAAGTTGCGCTGGCAACGGATTGCAACCCAGGCTCGAGCTACACAACAAACATGCCATTTTGTATTGCCGTTGCTGTACGTGACATGAAGATGACACCCGCCGAGGCACTGTATGCAGCCACTGCGGGCGGTGCCCAGGCCCTCCGTCGCACCGATGTTGGTCGTATTACGGTTGGGTCTCGTGCAGACATCACTGCACTGAATGCACCTTCGTACATTCACCTCGCCTACCGACCAGGTGTACCACTCGTGAAACACGTATGGTCACAAGGCAACACAATCTTTTCAACGCAACACAACTAATACGCACGACATACGCACGACCAACAACGAGGAGACAGCCGTGTCTGCAACACAGGTAACGATCAACCCAACTGGGATGACCACAGATGACGTCATCGCCATTGCACGTCATGACGCGAAGATTGTGTTGTCGCAAGCAACGCTGGATGCGGTAGCGAAGACTCGTGCGCGCATTGATGCGCTGGCCGAATCACCTGAGCCTGTCTACGGTGTGTCCACTGGTTTCGGCGCGCTTGCTAATCGCCACGTCACGCCAGAGTTCCGCGTTCAACTTCAGAAGTCGCTGATTCGCTCTCATGCTGCCGGTCTTGGGAATGCTGTCGAACCTGAAGTAGTTCGTGCGCTGATGACGTTGCGCCTCAAGACCTTGTGCAGTGGTCACACTGGCGTGCGTCCCGTTGTAGTCGAGACGATGGCCGCACTTCTCAACGCTGGCATCACGCCGATGGTGCACGAGTTTGGTTCGCTTGGTTGCAGCGGCGACCTCGCTCCCCTTGCGCACTGCGCGCTCGTATTGATGGGCGAAGGCGAAGTGCACGGTCCGAACGGAACCGTAGTGCCTGCCGCCGATGCTTTAAAGGCTGCAGGTATTGAGCCAGTCGAGCTGCGCGAAAAAGAAGGCCTGGCCCTTATCAATGGCACAGATGGAATGCTCGGCATGCTCATCATGGCTATTGAAGATCTGACCATGTTGTGTGATTCCGTGGATATCACCGGCGCGATGAGCGTTGAAGCGTTGCTCGGAACCGACCAGGTATTCCTTCCAGAACTCCACATGCCATTACGCCCACATCCAGGCCAAGCAATCAGCGCAGCAAACATGCTTGCCACGTTGAAGGACAGCGGCATCGTTGCATCACACCGCATCAATGACACGAAGGTTCAGGATGCGTACAGCCTTCGTTGTGCACCGCAGGTCACCGGCGCTGTTCGCGACACCATCGCCCATGCCCGCCTCGTTGCTGAACGTGAACTTGCCGCCGCTGTCGATAACCCAGTTGTCCTTGCCGACGGTCGCGTTTCGTCCAACGGAAACTTCCATGGCGCACCTGTTGCCTACGTTTTGGATTTCCTTGCCATCGCAGCCGCTGACCTCGGTTCAATCAGCGAGCGTCGAACTGACCGCATGCTCGACAAGAACCGTTCCCACGACTTGCCACCATTTCTTGCTGACGATCCGGGCGTTGATTCCGGTTTGATGATTGCGCAATACACGCAGGCTGCCCTCGTTTCCGATAACAAGCGCCTTGCAGCACCCGCCAGTGTGGATTCCATTCCGAGCTCGGCCATGCAAGAAGATCACGTATCGATGGGTTGGAGTGCCGGGCGCAAACTGCGCACAGTTATCGCAAACCTGACCAAGATCATTGGTATCGAGTACCTGGCCGCCGCCCGCGCAATTGACCTTCGTGCTCCCCTTGAACCGTCGCCAGTCACAAAGAAAGCCGTGGAAACACTGCGCAAGACAGTTCCAGGTCCGGGCCCAGACCGTTTCTTGGCACCAGACATGGCCGGTGCAGTTGCCGTTGTTGAGTCGGGTGCACTTGCGCAACTCGTAAAGTAAAACCATGAAAAATATTCGCAAGATTGCTTTGTACATGATGCTCGGCTTTGCCGTGCTCGGGGGCTTGTTCATTGCCGGTGAATCCATGTCGAACCCTGGTGGTTTGCGCGGAATTATTTTCACCGCTGCGTGGCTCTTTCCCATGGTGGTCGGCTGTTGGCTTGCGTGGCGTCGTCCGCGTATCGCTTTCCCGCTGCTGTTGATTTGGTCGCTTGGAATTCTTGGTTTGCTGTTGTGGCAAGCGATTGCACCGGACTGGTGGCACACCATCATTAATTCGAATGGTCCGATTATTTCTGTGGCCATTTTTGCGGTTGCAACACCGCTTGCAATTTTTGGTTACGAACGTCGCACTCGCTTCGTTGGTTTGATTTTGGTGGGCATGCCAATCTTGGCAAACCTTGCCGCCGCAAACACCGGTGACAACGGTCATGCACCCATCATTCGTGGTGGATCATCAATGGCCAGCACACTTCCTGCGTTCATTGCTGGCGTGCTATACCTCTTCGCATCTTTCGCTGATAAGCGCGAAGAACCAATCGACGAAAAGTAACGTCGACAAATGAGTCCAACAGCAGGTCGCGTTGCACGTTGGGATAGCGAAGGTGGTTTCGGTGTGATCGAATCAACTGAAACACCCGGTGGATGCTGGGCGCATTTTTCTGCACTTCATCCCAATACGCTTTTCGAATTGCGACCTCAACAAGCCGTGACATTTGAATTCGAAGTTGTTGACCAAGATGGTTATCAATTTCGCGCAACGAAAGTTTGGTTAACCTAAATACAAATAACAAAGTCCCCCAGGTCAACAGACCTGGGGGACTTTGTTATTTGGCTAATTAACCGTTGGTTGGGAAACCTAGGTTGATTCCACCGTGGCTTGGATCTAGCCAGCGGCTGGTGACAACCTTTCCACGGGTGAAGAAGT
>CANGDT010000041.1 GCA_947452755.1 Actinomycetota bacterium | reverse complement strand
TGAAGAATGACCAGGTTGAGTTACTTTCTGAACTTCTTATCAAGATGCTTCCTGAAGGTCCCGCACTTTATCCAGACGGTGAACTTACTGATGAGCCTGAAATGGTCATGATGGCTGAACTCATTCGTGAAGTCGCGCTCGAAGGCGTCCATGACGAGTTGCCGCACTCCATTGCTGTGGTTATTGATGAAATGTCACTGCGTGCTGATCGCCCTGATGATCGTCCACTGATGGACGTATTTGCCATTGTTTATGTGGAACGCGAGAGCCAAAAGCACATTGTAATTGGTCGTGGCGGAAGTCGACTCAAAGAAGTTGGAATTCAGGCGCGAGAATCAATTTCTAAATTGCTAGGTGTACCCGTGCACTTAGATATTCGAGTAAAGATTGCTAAAGACTGGCAGCGCGATCCTAAACAACTCTCGCGCCTTGGTTTCTAATCTGTCAGTTCGTCCATAATTTCGTCTTCGCGGAGTTGCGGAATGAGGTCATAGCGACTCCCGTAAGTCTCAATCACTGCAACGATGGCTGCTGCAAGCGGGATAGCAATCAATGCACCCATAGCGCCGAAGAGATTTGCAAAGACAATGACTGAACCGAACGCAACAGCCGGATGAATCTTCATCGTGATGTTGCTGATGCGCGGTGAAATGACGTAGTTCTCTACCTGCTGGTAAACGGTGGCGAAGAGTGCAATCCACACAGCATTAATGGGGTCTGGACTGATGAGCGCGAACAGAATTGGAATCATAATTCCGATGTATGTACCAACCGTCGGAATGAACTGGCTGACGATTCCGGTGATTAATGCCAAAGGCAGCCAGTAGGGCAGACCAATGATGGCAAACACGATTCCGTGCGCAGTGGACGACAATGCAGCCATGACAACCTTTGAGGCAACAAAGCCACCGGTTTTCTCAACAGCAATATCCCATGTTGTGACAAACACTTCTTGGGCATGCGGTTTCAGCCACGAGCCGATTGTGCGACGAAGTCGTGGTCCATCAGCTGCGAGATAAAACGAGAAAAGCAAGATAGTGAGGAATTGAAAGAGTCCACCGAGGATTGTCGTGAGAAGACCCATGACTCCGCCGGCAACGGTGCCAGCCCAATTCGCAATCTGGGAAGGCGACACATTGAGCGAATCGATGATGCTCTGGGGATCCAGTGTCATGTTGAAAGTTTGATTAAGCCAATCGACAATTTGTGTAATCGCAGTTGGCAATTCGTTGACCAAAGATTGCGCTTGACTGAAAAGCATTCCGCCGAACGCTGCGAGAAAAAGTGCGATGGTGAGCAACAACCCGGCGAGCACGACGCCGGTTGCGGTGCCTCGGCGCCACCCTCGACGGGTGAGCCGCTTGATGCCTGGATCCATGGCAATAGCCAGCAGCCACGACAGGAGAACTAAGAAGATGAATCCAAAGTTTTGGGTGATAATCCAATAGGCCGCAGCTACCAGGCTGCCCCAGATCGTGAGAGTGCGAAGAGTCGCCCGCAAACTGCGGTGGTCCAGCGCAACAAACTTCATTGGATGGTCGGACTGTGGATCTTGTTCCATGTCTTGAGGTTACCTGATGGGTTTGGTCCGATAGGCATGACACCATAGGCGTATGCCTAGTTACCGAGCCGAAGCACTTGTGCTGCGCACACACAAACTAGGCGAAGCTGACCGCATTATCACGCTGCTCACTCGCGAACGTGGAAAAGTGCGCGCCGTTGCAAAAGGTGTCCGTCGAACTCGAAGTAAATTCGGTGCACGGTTGGAGCCATTCAGTCGTGTTGAACTCCTTGTGGCCGAGGGCAAGAACTTGGACATCATCACCCAAGCCGAATCTCTCAACGCATATGGGCAAGACTTGGCGATTAACTATTCTTTGTGGACTGCCGGGCAAACCATGCTAGAAATTGCCGACCGACTTTCGGCTGAAGAAGCGGTGGCAAACGAAGCGCACTACTTATTGCTCGTTGGTGCCTTGCGAACATTGGTTGCTGGCGAGCATGAGGCCAGTTTGGTGATGGACGCCTATTTGCTTCGTGCGATGTCGATGGCGGGATACGAGCCGAGTTTGGAGGCCTGTGTTGTTTGCGGTGATTCGTCGGCCCCGTTCTTTCACGTGGCAACCGGCGGTGCTTTATGTGCAGAACATCGCGTTCCTGGCAGTGTTGCTCCAAAGCCTGAATCAATTGAATTGATGCATGCGCTGTTAACCGGGGATTGGCAGGTTGCAGATTCCACTGCCCGTCCTGTCCAGACGGAAGTGTCAGGCATCGTGGCCGCCTTCACGCAATGGCATATTGATCGCAGTCTTCGTTCGCTGCCTCTTGTAGATCGAACTAGTTCACTTTCTTAGTGTGCTTGTCGCATTGAGCATGGTTGGATAGTCACATGGCCATTGATCCGCCGGCACATCCAACGGGTGCCACGCCACCGAGTATTCAACCCGAGTTGATTCCTCGGCACATTGCTTTGGTGATGGATGGCAACGGGCGTTGGGCAAAAGAACGTGGCCTCCCTCGTACTGCAGGCCATGAAGCTGGTGAAGCGAGTTTGATGGACTGCGTTTATGGCGCACTGGAGCTGGGCGTAGAACACATTTCTGCCTATGCGTTCTCAACAGAAAATTGGCGAAGGTCACCTGAGGAAGTGCGATTCCTCATGAACTTCAACCGTGATGTGATTCGCCGCCGAACGGCCGAGATGCACGAATTAGGAGTTCGGATTCGCTGGGCTGGTCGACGCCCGAAGTTATGGCGATCTGTCATTCAAGAACTTGAGGCCAGCGAACGTTTGACCGCCAAGAACCGTCGTTTGACGCTGACAATGTGTGTGAACTACGGCGGCCGCGCGGAAATTGTTGATGCCACCACAGCGATTGCGCGTGAAGTGGCCGAGGGACGACTAGACCCAGAAAAAATTACTGAAAAAACTTTACGCAAGTTCATGGATGAACCCGACATGCCTGATGTCGATTTATTTGTACGCTCGAGCGGTGAACAGCGCATGAGTAATTTCTTGCTGTGGCAGAGCGCGTATGCCGAGTTTGTGTTTTTACCTACGCTGTGGCCAGATTTTGATCGACGCCATATGTGGCATGCTTGCGAAATTTATGCGTCACGCGACCGTCGCTATGGGGGAGCAGTGCCAAACGAGATGCCTGACAAGTTTTAACGTTAAGCGGCTTACGCCCAATTCACAATCAGGAACATAGAGACAACACCGACGACGGTACTCAGAAGAGTAAGTCGTGACGGGTGGTTGCTGTGAGCCTCAGGCAAAATATGTGAAGTCGAAAGATAGATGACCATTCCAGCGAACAATGCCAAGTATCCGCCCAGAAAATTATCTGAAATTGTGATGTAGGTGCCGAGCAATGCACCGCTAACGCGTGCTAAACCATCGATAGCAATCAGAGCGATTGAGGTACGTTTCCAACTACCTAAGTTGATGAGCAACGCAACAGTATTAAGTCCGTCGGTGAATGCATGTGCGATAACTGCAATAGCCACCGCCACGCCAAGCGCCTTGGACACTTGGAATGCCAATCCCACGGCTACACCGTCAAGGAAAACATGGACGACCATCGCGCTGGCTCCGACAATGCCGGCAACACCATGGCTGTGTTCGTGATCATGGCCGTAGTCAGATTCGGCTGGTTCATGCGCGCCAGAGAATCGTTCGATGATGTGAAGAATGAGGAACCCAACAACGAGAAATACCATGACGATTGGGACGTTTCCCAGATGGCTGGTGTTGATCGTGAACACTTCAGGAATCAAATCAAAGGCTGCCAGACCAAGCAATAACCCGCCAGAAAGCCCTAGTAGTAAATGCATGTGGTCTTTAGATCGCAAGGCGAGCGTTCCACCCAGAGCTGTTGCAATAACAGTGAGGAGCGAAATGAGGACTGCCATGTGTACCAGCGTACCGAATGCATGCTTGACTTAGTGCATGTCTCAAAGCATTCGCAAGAGGGTTGAAGTTGCAAGTGCACCGTTATTACTTCGGCTGCACACCATGCCCCGTTTTTTGGTTCCGTTATTGCTAGTGTCGTCGCTTCTTCTTGGGTTCATGACGACTGGAATTATTAGCTACTTGGCCTTGTTGTTTGTGGCTCTGTTTGTGACGTGGCTTCTCTTCCTTTCGTGGCCGCTGTTGGAACCAGGCGCACGACTGCTTCGAAGCGCAGTGGTAGTGATGTTGCTCGGTGTGATTCTGAGTCGAGTAATCGCTTAGCTATGGATTCGACCTCAAACCTTGGCCAATTCCATGCAGTATGGACATTCGATCGCGAAGTGAGTGACCAGTGGATTGCTGAGATGGCTGATGCGTTGACGGTCCTGCAGGAGCGCGATGGTTTTATTAGCGCATCTATTGTGCGCAGTGTTGACGAAGGAAGCCGCTGCCAAGTGCAGTCAACATGGGTTGAAGTTGGGGCGTACCGTCGCGCGGTGTCCTCGTCCCGAGCGAAAATGATTCTGTGGCCGATGCTTGCTGATGTTAAGGATGAACCGTCAGCATTTGAGGAAATTGTGCGAGTGACGTCGGAATCGGTTGCTCGCTTCACTTCGAGCGCTGATCACAGCTGAGTGACGAACCCGCTTGAACTCTGATGGGCCACTTGTGCCTCGTCGAATTGCTTGGCAATTCTCGGTAAACTAGAGGCTCACGTCACCGGCAACCAGTCGGCTGACCCAAACGGATGTTGAGTTTTCATGGATCGCGTAGACGCAGTAGTTAATTTGTCCAAGCGCCGGGGTTTCGTATTCCCGTGTAGCGAAATCTATGGTGGAACTCGTTCCGCCTGGGACTACGGACCTCTTGGTGTGGAACTCAAGGAGAATGTGCGTCGCCAGTGGTGGAAAACCATGGTTCAGGCCCGAGAAGATGTCGTCGGAATTGACTCGTCCGTCATCCTTGCCCCTCAGGTGTGGGAAGCATCTGGTCACATCAACGCATTCGTTGACCCGCTGATTGAGTGCACGTCATGCCACAAACGATTCCGCGAAGACCATGTTGTTGAAGAATTCGAAGCACGTAAAGGTCGCCCAGCCGAGGGCCTTTCAGAGATCCCTTGCTCAAATTGTGGAACCAAGGGGCAATTTACTGAACCAAAAATGTTTAACGGTTTGTTGTCGACCAACCTTGGGCCTGTTGTTGACGAAAACTCATTGCATTACCTTCGTCCGGAAACTGCGCAAGGTATTTTTACTAACTACGCAAATGTTGCGGCGTCGGCACGCAAGAAACCACCATTTGGTATTGGTCAGACTGGAAAGTCATTCCGCAACGAAATCACTCCAGGAAACTTCATCTTCCGCACTCGAGAATTTGAACAGATGGAAATGGAGTTCTTTGTTGAGCCAGGAACCGATGAAGAATGGCACGAGTACTGGCTGAAGGAACGTATGGCGTGGTACGTCGACCTCGGTTTGTCTCCAGAAAATTTGCGAATCTTTGAACACCCTCAAGAAAAATTGTCACACTACTCAAAGCGCACCTCAGATATTGAGTACCGTTTCCAATTTGGTGGCAGTGAGTTTGCTGAGCTTGAAGGAATCGCCAACCGAACTGACTTTGATCTCAAGACTCACATGGAACATTCCGGTAAGGACTTGTCATACTTCGATCAAGAGTCGGGCGAAAAGTACATCCCGTTCGTCATTGAACCTGCAGCAGGACTTACGCGTGCAGTTCTGGCATTTATGTTGGAGGCTTATGACGAAGATCAGGCACCAAACACCAAGGGTGGCGTTGATACTCGAGTAGTGATGCGTTTCGACAAGCGTCTTGCACCAGTTAAGGCAGCAGTGTTGCCGCTCTCACGTAACGCGGACCTCAGCCCGAAGGCAAAAGACCTAGCGGCTGCGCTTCGCAAGAACTGGAACATCGAATTTGACGATGCGGGTGCAATCGGGCGACGTTACCGACGACAGGATGAAATCGGAACCCCGTATTGCATCACTGTGGACTTTGACACTCTTGAAGACCAAGCCGTCACAGTTCGCGATCGCGACACGATGGAACAAGAACGTGTCGGACTTGATGCGCTCGAAGGATGGCTCGCCGCTCGCCTTATTGGTTGCTAATGTTCGCTGACCTTCTGGCAACTGATCCAGTTATTGAACTCGCGCCAATGGCGGGAGTAACAAATCGTGCGTTTCGTCGTGTGTGCCGCGAGGCATCGCGCGACATCCGCCATGCGGCAGGACAAAGCGACGACGACGGCACTATTTACGTCGCCGAGATGACAACATCACAGGCACTTCTGTTGCGTCATCCTGAAACTTTAGATTTAGTCACCTTTGATGCTGACGAATCCGTTCGTAGCGCCCAGCTGTATGGCGTTGACCCAGACATCGTCGGACGGGCCGTGCGAATGCTGGTTGATGAAGACATGGCCGACCATGTCGACCTGAACTTCGGTTGTCCAGTGCCCAAGGTGACCCGCAAAGGAGGCGGAAGCGCATTGCCGTGGAAGCGTGACCTGTACAGCGACATCGTGCATTCAGCAGTGAAAAACGCGCAAGGCAAAGTTCCCGTCACCGTCAAGCTGCGTGTGGGCATCGATGATGACCACATCACGTATCTTGATGCCGGGCGCATTGCCTCAGAGGCGGGCATCTATTGGGTGGCACTTCATGGACGAACCGCGGCTCAGTATTACGGTGGAAAGGCTGATTGGTCGACAATTGCGCGACTCGTCGAACACATTCCCAATACGTCGGTACTGGGAAACGGTGACATCTGGTCGGCCGCCGATGCTAAAACAATGCTTGATCAGACAGGTGCGCGTGGCGTTGTCGTAGGCCGGGGTTGCCTTGGTCGACCTTGGTTATTTGGGCAAATACGGGCTGCCTTTGCTGGCGACACGATTCCAGATGAACCCACATCGGACACGATCGTGACATTGCTGCGCCGCCATGCTGAGTTGTTGGTAGCCATGCATGGTGACGAGTTCAAGGGCTGTCAGGAAATGCGCAAGCACATGGCGTGGTACCTCAAGGGGCTTGTCGTGGGAAGCGAAACTCGTGGTGCGCTCGCGCTAATTAACTCTTTGTCAGAGCTCGACGCTTTACTTGTAGGTATTGATAATGGACAACAGTTGAGCAGCGAGATTGCGAACGCTCCTCGTGGACGCACAACACCGGACCGTAAAGTTAACCTCCCTGATGGTTGGTTGAATTCACAATCCATGTCACAGTCAGAGCAAGTTACTGTTCGTGAAGCCGAATTGAGTGTGAGTGGGGGATGACGATGAGTTACTCCGCTAGCGACTCTGAACGCTGGGTGCACGAACCTAATAAGAGTGTTGAGCGTACTGAGTTTGCGCGTGACCGTGCCCGCATTATGCATAGCTCGGCACTTCGTCGACTTGGTGTGAAAACCCAGGTCATGGTTGCAGGTCAAACCGATTTCCCGCGAACACGCTTAACGCATTCACTTGAATGCGCTCAAGTTGGACGCGAACTCGGTTCGGCTCTTGGTTGCGATGCTGACCTTGTTGACACTGCGTGCCTGGCCCACGACCTTGGCCATCCACCTTTTGGGCACAATGGGGAACGAGCCTTGAATGAGTTGGCTTCAGACATTGGCGGCTTTGAAGGTAACGCACAATCATTCCGGTTGCTGACACGTCTTGAGCCAAAAGCAATCAGCCCAATTGATGGTCCGCGTCCTGGTGAATCGATTGGATTGAACCTCACTCGTGCCTCGCTTGATGCAGCCTCAAAGTATCCGTGGGTTCGCCGCGAAGGTCAGACAAAGTTTGGTGTCTATGACGATGACGCTGATGTATTCGCATGGGTGCGCAACGGTCGTTTGGATGATGTGACGTGCTTTGAAGCGCAAGTGATGGACTGGTCGGATGACGTGTCTTACTGTGTGCATGACATCGAAGACGCAATCTATGGTGGGCATCTCAAGATTGACATTTTGGGTTCACCAGCAGGGCGAAGTGAAGTCATTGCGGTTGCTCGCGAATGGTACGGCGAGCATTTTGAAATCGCTGAACTTGAGGCTGCACTTGTTCGACTCGCTGGCATGCCTGAATGGCCGGCTGATTACCGAGGGACGACTGCGTCGCTTGCGGCGTTAAAAAACTTGACAAGCAAATTGATTGGGCGTTTTTGTATTGCCGCTCAACAAGCGACCAGGGCAGAATTCGGGGATAAGCCGCTTACGCGTTACGGCGCTTCGTTGTTGGTTCCCGACGCAGCCCGTTATGAGGTCACTGCGCTAAAGGCTCTGTCGGCCCGTTTTGTGATGAACCGCCAAGGAGCGGACGAGGTTTATGCCAGCCAGCGGCAGATGATTGCTGACCTAGCCGGTGTGATTTTGGCAGACCCACAACGCTTTCTTGACGTTTTCCACCTCGATCTATGGGTGCGTGCCGACAGTGAGACTGCCCGTAAACGCGTGGTTATTGACCACTTAGCCTCACTCACAGACGTCAGCCTCGTGCAAGCACACGGTACCTATTGCCCGTGATACGAGTACCCACTGCCCGTGATACGGGTACCCACTGCCCGTGATGCGGGTACCTACTCCACGTAACATGTAACTGTGGCAGGCCGAATTCGCGAACAGGACGTTAACGAGGTCCGTGAGCGCGCCCGCATTGATGAAGTTGTTCGGGAAACTGTCACTTTAAAGGTTGCTGGCGGTGGCAGTTTCAAAGGTTTATGCCCTTTTCATGATGAACGTAGCCCGTCATTTCATGTCACACCGTCAAAAGGTTTGTACCACTGTTTTTCCTGCGGCGAGGGTGGCGACGTCATCACCTATGTTCGCAAAATTGATGCGCTCTCATTTACCGAAGCGGTAGAAAAACTTGCAGCGAAGTACAACATCCAGCTTCGTTACGAAGAGGGAAGTGCCCCAACGCCAGGACAGCAAGGCCAACGTGCTCGTCTGATTGATGCTCACCGCGCGGCAACCGCTTTCTACCGAGAGCAACTTCGCACACCTGGCGCACAACACGCACGCGATTTTTTGACAAGCCGCGGATTCGACGAAGCATCATGGGATCACTTCGGTGTGGGGTATTCACCGGCAGGCTGGGATGGGTTGATGACGCACCTTCACGGCAAGGGCTTTAAGGACGAAGACCTACTTGCTGGTGGTCTGGCTGTGTCAGGCCAACGTGGGGCTTATGACCGGTTTCGTGATCGGGTGATGTGGCCTATTCGTGATTCAGGTGGCGAAACAATTGGCTTTGGCGCACGCAAACTCAGTGAATCTGATCAGGGCCCGAAGTATTTGAACTCACCTGAAAGCCCCATCTATCGCAAATCCCAGGTGCTGTACGGGCTTGATCTTGCGCGACGTGAAATGGCTAAGGAACACCAGGCAGTTGTGGTCGAGGGCTACACCGATGTGATGGCGTGCCATCTTGCTGGCGTGACAACTGCGGTTGCCACCTGCGGAACAGCATTTGGCGCCGACCATGTAAAAGTTGTGCGCCGCATTTTGATGGATGATGACAATTCGAATGCTGAAGTAATTTTCACATTCGACGGTGATGCTGCTGGTCGCAAGGCGGCGCTCAAAGCGTTTGGTGAAGATCAAAAGTTTGTCGCCAATACGTTTGTTGCGGTGGAAGCACATGGACTAGATCCATGTGACCTTCGTTTGCAGCATGGTGAACAGGCTGTTCGTGATCTCGTTGCTGCCCGTGTTCCGTTATTTGAATTCGTGATGCGGTCCACTGTTGAAGAGTTTGATTTGAATGCAGCCGAAGGGCGCATTGGTGCGATGCGTGCAGTTGCCCCAATCTTGGCTGGCATCAAGGACAGCGCGCTTCGCCCTGAGTACATGCGCACTGTTGCAGGGTGGCTTGGCTTGGACGAACAAACCGTTCGCAATGAAGTGGGCAATGGTCGCAGTAGTGCGCCGGCACCTCAATCGTCAGGCACATCGGCACAGATTTCACAAGCAGCAAACGTAGAGCGCGCTGCGCTGAAGTGCGTAATTCAAACACCAAGTCTTGTGGGTGCCTGGTTTGAGTCACTTGAGGCATCGGTGTTTACTGTTCCAGCCGCCGCTGCAGTTTTCAGTGCATGTGTTGCCGCTGGAAACCCGCTGGACTTTGCAACTCCTCAAGAATGGATCGCTGCAGTCATAGCTGCCGCTCCATCAGATGACATACAGTCACAAGTTCGCGCACTCGCCGTTGAGCCCATGCCAAATGACAACCCTGACGAGCGTTATGTGCAAGCGGTGCTAGCCCGAGTGCTTGAACTTGATGCCGGCCGTCGAGTAAATGAAATCAAGGCGGCACTCAGTAGGGCAGAAGATTCAGGCGACGCCGAGGCGCAGGGCCGCCTTTTGGGTGACTTATTGTCGCTCGAGAAATACCGTCGAGACATGCGCGAGTTTGCCATTGGCGACACCGCATGAGCATCTTTCAGAAAAGCGAATCTACCCCAGCTGAACTCAAGTCACTTGTTCAGCGTGGAGACCAACTTCTAGCCTGGGCGCGACACAATGGTGGGCTTATTGCCGTGACGAAGCGCCATTTGATCAGCATCGACCACCATGAAACAAATCGAATTCCCTGGGAACTGACCCTTCAAGCGAAGTGGGATGAACCGCTATTGCTGATTGTCCTCCAAGGCCAGACGCAAGGTGAGCCCATCCACATGGCCTGGACCATGGATGAACCCGGTGAAGTGCCATCAGCAGTTCGTGACCGCGTCACAGCGGCAGTCCTCGTTGACCAAGTACGCGAAGTTCAAGACATTGGGCGCGTACGATTCATCGCCCGACGTGGCCCTGACACAGTGAGCTGGATAGCGCTTCCTGACAATCGTGAGGCTGCTGGCACAGATATTGGTGCACAACGCATCCGCGAGGGCTTGGCTGAAATTCAGTCAATCTTCGGAATATAGGGGCGTTCGCAAACACCGCCGAGTGTTTGTTAGTATTTACAGGTCAATCCCCTGTAGCTCAATTGGCAGAGCACTCGACTGTTAATCGAGTGGTTATTGGTTCGAGTCCAATCGGGGGAGCACTATGAAGACTCGAACTCTCAGCAAGCGCATCGCACTGCTGGGAGTTTTTCTTTGTCTAGGCGCTGCAGTTGCAACACCTTCATCGGCGGCACCCCATACCCCAAGTCATGTTTACACCACGTGCAGCTGGCCGCCTGGGCCAACCGTCAAGCGCGTAGTCCACGCCCGCGTATGGAACCAAAAGGGGCTCACGAACCCATCGCGCTACGCCCGCGGAATCGACATATCGATGTGGAATCACGGGAACTCAAAAGACATTAACTTCGCCTACCTCAAGGCGCATCATCGTGCCTCGTTCGTCATCATCAAAGCAGGAGACCCTTCCCGCACAGGATTGCGTGGAGCAAAGAAGTGGTACGTACACGATCGGGACTTAGCGAAAAAAGCAGGACTGATTGTCGGTGCGTACTACTTTGGCAAACCAGGCTTCTTAAACTTCGATGACGTCACAAAAGATGCAGTCGCCCAAGCAAAGCTCGCATTGTGGCTCGCCAGCGGAAGCACCAGCTCCACCGGCCCAGCACTAGGTGAATTGCCGCTAACACTCGATTTCGAAGAAAAGCCATGCGGCTGGACCGACAAACAACTTGCCACCTGGACAGCCACGTTTATGAAACAGGTAGCCAAACGAAGCGGTCGCACACCAATGATTTACACCGGCGGGCTATTCATCGATCGCCTCACAAACGCCAGCCCAAGCGATCAAATCACCCTCGCCAAATCACCATTATGGGCAGCAAGCTGGAACAACAAAAAAGGAATCACGCTTCCCGAATACCCAATCTGGGGAACAAACTGGACATTCTGGCAATTCACCAGCGACGGAAAACTCGGCAAAGCCAACGCAGGCAACCGCGTCGACCTCGACATCTTTAACGGCAACCCGCAACAACTAGCGGAGCTGGCCAGCAAATAGCACAGTAATTGCTTAACTACGCTTGCGCTGCGTCGGAGTTTATTTCTTAACTACGCTTGCGCTGCGTCAAGTGCAATTTCAATCATGTTACGGAAACCAGTTTCGCGTTCTTGCGCCGTAGTCTCTGTCACACCATCAGGACGAATCAAATCACTGACAGTGCACACAGTAAGTGCACGACGGTCAAACTTGGCAGCCAATCGGTACAAACCGCTGGTCTCCATTTCCAGACCCAACACACCAAGACCTTCAAGAACCTCAATGGCATTGCTGTCATCGTAAAACAAATCCATAGTGGCAATTCCGCCGACATGATGAGTGACACCGCGTTCGCGCGCAGACTTCACGGCTGCCTCAAGCAAGTCGTAGTTGGCTACAGGTGCGTAATCCAACCCGCCAGTAGCGCGACGATTAATTCCAGAATCACTCGAAGCGGCCATCGCAATAATCACATCACGCAGATTGGTTTTAGCAAGGCCCCCGCAAGTACCCACGCGAATTGCGGTCTGAACATCAAACTCTTGAAACAACTCTGTGACATAAATCGAAAGCGAAGGAACACCCATGCCGGTGCCTTGCACTGAAATTCGCTTACCGCGATACGTTCCAGTGAATCCCAGCATGTTGCGAACAGTGTTGTAGCACACTGGATTTTCAAAATAGTTTTCTGCAATCCACTGGGCGCGAAGAGGGTCGCCAGGTAGCAGGATTGTGTCGGCGATGTCGCCCTTGTTGGCACCGATATGTGGAGTAGTCATGTTCCTAATCTAGTGACCAGCTTATTGACTGTGCGTCTACTAGGGTGGCTTTGAGTCACACGTCAAAGGAGACATCAATGGCCGCCGAGTACGCAATCGTCAATGCTTCAATCCAAACAATGGACCCAGCGCAACCCACTGCATCGGCGATTGCCTGGAGCGGCGATCAAATCGTGGCTGTGGGTGATGATGCGACAATCCGTGAGGCTATCGATGGAGCAACGCAGGTAGTCGATGCCCATGGCGCGGCAGTAACCCCAGGAATTGTTGACGGACACCAGCACCTGTTTCAAGGTGCAGTCTTTGCTCAGGGCTTGGACCTTGATCGCGTATCAAATCTCGCTGACCTTCGCGAAAAGATTGCTGCCGAACGCAAGCGCATCGGACCAGGTGCGTGGCTACTTGGGTTCGCATTGGAATACGCTGCCCTCGAAGGTGCGAGCTACCATTCCTCGCTACTGGATGCCGCTGCTGGCGATGGTCCCATGTTTCTATACGCACTCGACGTGCACACAGGGTTTGTGAATACAAAGGCTCTAGAAATTGCCGGCATCACCGGACCAATGCAGCTTGCAGACGCATCAATCGTGGTGTGTGATGCAAAGGATCAACCCACCGGCGAACTTCTTGAGATGGCCGCCATGCAGTTGGTACTCAGCAAAGTTCCCACTCCGACAAAAGATCAGCGAATGGCGTGGTACCGGCAAACTGTCGCAGATCAAAATGCTGTGGGAATCACTGAGATTCACTTAATGGACGGAAACTTAGAAATTGTTGACGTGCTTGATGAACTTGAATCCACTGATTCATTAAACATGCGCGTTCTTCTTCATCATTTTGTGTACCCGTACACCGACATTGATGAAGTCAACGAGATGATGCAGACGCACAGACGAAGCGGTACGAGATGGCAGGCTGACGGTGTGAAATTCATGTTGGATGGTGTTATCGACACGGGAACCGCATGGCTTGAAGAGCCCGATACTCATGGCATGGGTACTGAACCTATGTGGCCGGAATTATCGCTGTATCACCAGAGAGTGAAAGATTTCCATAACGCGGGCTACCGCATTGCCACCCACGCCATCGGCGACCGCGCAGTTCGTGAGGTACTCGATGTGTATGCCGCATTGCCAGGAAACTCCATGGGTCGCCACCGCATTGAGCACATTGAAACTGCTCCTGATGGAACCATTGCTCGGTTTGCCCCACAGGGTGTGACTGCCTCCATGCAACCAATTCACATGCGCTGGTTGGCGCACGACCTGACCGACCCGTGGTCCCAACGCCTGGGTTCAGATCGCTGTCAGCATGGCTGGCGCTCAGGCGACATCACAGCTGAGGGTGCACTTGTTGTATTGGGCTCAGACTGGCCCGTCGCACCCTATGACCCACGCATGGGTTTCTTCGCTGCCCAGAAGCGACGCGCACACGACGTTGACTACACGCAGGCACTTGGCTCAGCCCGCGTCATGACTGGTTTTGAGACCTTGGCGGGCTATACCCGGAATGCCGCTCAGGCAGTTGGTGCACAGGATGTCCGCGGGATGCTGCGACCAGGCATGAAGGCAGACCTCGTCATGTGGCAAGAGGATCCGTCGAAGGTCAACCCTGATGATGTTGTGTCACTGCCGATTCTGCGCACAGTCGTTGGGGGACAGACCGTCTTTCAGATTTAGTCACTCACTTAGAAGTGATGTCTAATTCGAATAGCGATTGCGAAATTCTTCAACGGACATTTCGTAAATGTCTTCGGGTCCATCTTCCTCATCAATCTG
>CANGDT010000040.1 GCA_947452755.1 Actinomycetota bacterium | reverse complement strand
GTTTTGCCAAGGCGGGTCGATTAATGGACTTGATGGAGTCACGCGGAATCGTGGGACCGTCCGAAGGTTCAAAGGCACGCGAAGTTTTACTGACACCCGAAGACTTGCCAGGCACGTTGGCAATGCTTCGCGGCGAGTAATCCGCACACAAACTTCAGTAGGCTCATAACGTGAATAATCCTCGTGTGTCCATCGTGTCCCTGGGATGTTCCCGAAATGACGTCGACTCTGAAGAACTAGCAGGTCGATTGTCCGCAGATGGTTGGTCACTCGTCGAGACCGGGGAGGCCTCAGACGTAGTCCTGATCAACACCTGCGGATTTATCGAGCAGGCAAAGAAAGACTCAATCGACACAATTCTTGAAGCATCCGATGCGATGGCTGGCAAAGGCAAAGTTGTTGCTGTCGGTTGCCTTGCACAGCGATACGGCAAGGAACTGGCTGCTGAACTTCCCGAAGCCGACGCGATTCTCAGTTTTGATGATTACTCCAACATTGGTTCAACGCTTCGACGAGTAATGGCTGGTGAAGAGATACAGGCTCACACACCCGGCGATCGTCGCAATCTGCTGTCAATCACACCTGTCGAGCGTCCTGCACAACGTGATGAAGTTGCTGTGCCTGGCATGGGCCCGCATATTTATCGCACTCGCCTTGAAAACACACCGTGGGCGCCACTCAAAATTGCATCTGGTTGCGATCGTCGTTGTACGTTCTGTGCCATTCCCGCGTTCCGCGGTTCATTTGTGTCGCGCGATCCCGAAGAAGTTGCTGCTGAAGCAATGTGGCTTGGGCAAAATGGTGTGCGCGAATTGTTGCTCGTCAGCGAAAATTCGACGTCATACGGCAAGGATCTTGGCGACTTACGCATGTTGGAAAAGTTGCTGCCGTTGTTGACCCAGGCCGAAGGTATCGACTGGGTTCGAGTGTCGTACTTGCAACCTGCTGAGATGCGACCTGATTTGATTCAGGTGATTGCAAACACTCCAGGTGTTGTTCCATACTTCGATTTGTCATTCCAGCACGCAAGCAATTCGGTTCTTCGACGAATGAAGCGCTTTGGTGGCACTAATGAATTCCTTGACCTGTTGGGTGCCATTCGTGTTCATAATCCACTTGCTGGTGCTCGCACTAATGTGATTGTGGGTTTCCCTGGTGAGACCGAGGATGACATCAACGAGCTCGCTGCGTTCATTGAAGCTGCCCAGTTGGATTCCGTCGGTGTCTTTGCTTATTCCGATGAAGAGGGGACAGCCGCGGTCGACCTTGATGGCCATCTTCCGGACCATGAAGTTACTGCCCGTTTCGACATGATCAGCAAGCTAGCTGCACGCATTAGTGACAACACTGCGGCTTCACGTATTGGTCAAGAGGTCACAGTCCTTATTGAGGCCGAAGACAATGTTGGTCGATCAGAACATCAAGGTCCAGAAGTCGATGGCATTACAACTGTTTTTGCAAACTCTGAATTGCCCATTGGTACGTTTGTGAAAGCAATCGTGACGGACACAGACGGCGTTGATTTGGTGGCGGAGGTTCCTGAATGAGTCAGGTTCCGCGTAACGACATTCCAGTTCTGAATATTCCCAACGTATTAACAGGCCTGCGCCTCGCGGTTGTGCCTGTATTTGCTTGGCTTTTGCTTACTGGTGAACAAACTGATGTTCGCCAATGGATTACGTTGCTGGTGTTTCTGGCTGCCTCGTTGACCGATCTTGTCGATGGCATGTGGGCACGTCGCTACAACCTGATCACAAATTTTGGCAAAATTGCCGACCCGATCGCTGACAAAGCACTAACCGGCACAGCCCTAGTTGGTCTGTCGATTATTGGTGACGTTCCCTGGTGGGCAACCTTTGTCATCATTGTTCGCGAAGTTGCGGTAACAGTATTGCGCTTCCGTGTTATTGACCGCGTTGTGATTCCGGCAAGCCAAGGTGGCAAGTGGAAGACAGGTGCACAGATCACAGCGATCGCGTTGTACTTGGCACCGTTGGGTGGTGTTGTCACCAAACTTGGCGAAGTCATGATGATCGTCGCCGTAGCACTCACGATTACAACAGGCATGGATTACGCCGGCAAAGCTCGCGGATTGCCACCAACTTCCTGACACATCTGTGACCCTGCATTAGGTTTATCTCAATAGTTTGTTCCATTACTTCTTTGAACGAAATGAGATTGCGTGTACACCGACCTTGACTCGTTAGCAGTCACCGTTGTGTTGGCCATGGAAGGCCGCACAGTCGCAACAGCTGAATCAATCACTGGTGGTGACATCGGCGCCACAATCACATCCATTCCAGGTTCGTCAAAGATTTATCGTGGCGGTATTACTTCGTATGCAACGGACCTCAAGGAATCTTTACTTGGTGTCTCGGCTGAGGTACTGAAGGGCGGTGCAGTGCAGGCAGAAGTAGCCCTCCAGATGGCCCGCGGCGTTGCCACCCGATTGAATGCCGATTTTGGTCTGGCAGTCACAGGCGTTGCCGGCCCTGCCGCACAGGATGGCGTATCTGCGGGCACAGTGTTTGTGGCGTGTGTCGAGCGCAATTCCGACGGCGAATACATCGAACAAGTCGTCGAGGACTTGCATTTCACCCCAGAAGTCACAGATCCCGTGCTCGTTCGGGCCGAAATACGTGAGGAAACTGTCGCAGCCGCGCTCGAACTGCTGATGTCATTCCTATAGGGCACAATGGAAGATGGAAGCATTTCCCTTACATTCGGGGAATAAGTCACCAACGAGAAGGGTTGTACCAGTCACTATGAACGCAAACCAGAACGCTCGTCTTACCCACACTGTCAAGATTGCTGGGCCTTCGGCCACAGAAAACGTTTACGGTAACAAGGTGACATTGCTACGCACTGCTTTAGGCGAGGACCTTCGTCGTCGCCGTGTGGCCCAGGGTCGCACATTGCGTGACGTTTCCCGTTCAGCCCAGGTCTCCTTGGGTTACCTCAGCGAACTCGAGCGCGGCCAAAAGGAAGCATCTTCGGAGCTCCTTGCAGCAATCTGTTCAGCCTTGAACACCCCGCTTTCAGAGGTACTTTCAGGTGTAGCAGTAGACGTGGCCCGCCATGAAGAGGCAATTGCTCGACGTCTGTCTGTGGTCGGCGCGTAACTTTCACGCGTTCGGTCCTACCCAGTTCTGGCGTAGAGTCCTCTCGTGCGACTATCTGATTTTTGGGAGCGAATGGCCCAGGCCCTTGGCCCGGCTTATGCGCGTTCGTGGGCCTCGGATTTTCGAGTCGCCGCACTAGAAGGTCGAACTGTGGATCAAGCTCTGGCTGATGGGGAAGACACCCAGGTTGTTTGGCGGGCGGTCCACCAAACCTTGAATTTGCACCCAAAATTTCGTTAAATCGTTTTCGGCGTGTCGGTTCGCCATTCGAACAGGTGTTCGATAAGTTACCTATGTGACCACAGCAGTGGTTCCGATCAGATAGACAGATTTACCGGATTTATAGGTCCACAAGGCCCGTAAATCCACATAAATCACTGATTCGAGACTCTGTCAGAGGTCACAACTAGCGTGAGGAACTCACCACCCACGCAAAGCGCACATAAGGAGACTGACATGGCACCACGAGTAGCAAAAGAGCCAAAAGAAACAAACGGCCGAATCGCCAATGGCGGAGACCGCGAGAAGGCTCTCGATACGGCTCTTGCTCAGATTGAACGCCAGTTCGGCAAGGGCGCAATCATGAAGCTTGGACAGGAAGAGCGTCCTGTCGTTGAGGCAATCCCAACTGGCTCGATCGCCTTGGACATCGCGCTAGGTATTGGCGGTATCCCACGTGGCCGCGTCGTAGAAATCTACGGTCCAGAATCTTCCGGTAAAACCACGTTGGCGATCCACGCGATTGCAAACGTCCAGGCCGCTGGCGGCATCGCAGCATTCGTTGACGCTGAGCACGCTTTCGATCCTGAATACGCCAAAAAGCTTGGTGTCGACATTGATAACCTGCTCGTCTCGCAGCCAGATACTGGTGAACAGGCTCTGGAAATCACCGACATGCTAATCCGTTCCGGCGCACTTGACCTCATTGTCATCGACTCAGTGGCAGCACTTGTGCCGCGTGCTGAAATCGAAGGCGAAATGGGTGACAGTCACGTTGGTCTGCAGGCTCGTTTGATGTCTCAGGCTCTTCGCAAGATCACCGGTGCACTCAGCAACAACAACACCACAGCGATTTTCATTAACCAGCTGCGCGAAAAGATTGGCGTGATGTTCGGTTCGCCGGAAACTACAACTGGTGGAAAGGCGCTGAAGTTCTACGCATCAGTTCGCTTGGACATTCGCCGAATTGAAACCTTGAAGGACGGTACCGAACCAGTTGGTAACCGCACCCGCGTCAAGGTAGTCAAGAACAAGGTTGCCCCGCCATTCAAGCAGGCTGAGTTCGACATTCTTTACGGCGAAGGCATTTCGCGTGAAGGTGGCATCTTGGACATGGCTGTGGAAGAGGGTCTTGTTCGAAAGTCCGGTGCCTGGTACACCCATGATGGTGACCAGCTAGGTCAGGGTAAAGAAAATGCCCGCAAGTACCTCAAGGACAATCCAGAGCTCACCAATGAACTTGAGCGCACGCTCAAGGAAAAGGTTGGCATCGGTGTCGTCAAGGCTGATCTTTCAGTCGTGCAGGCGCCTATCGATAACGATGAACTTGAAGATTTCGACGACGAAGATTAATCCCTTATTTTCGTAGTCGCTAACGGTAATACACATGGAGGCCTCGGTGGATGTTGTGCATGATTTGCAGGACAACCCCGAGGCCGATCCATTGTCGTTTGCCCGCAACATCGCGCTGCGCCAACTGTCAATGGCACCCAAGTCGCGTAAGCAACTTGAAGACAAAATGAAAACTAAGGGAGTGCCTGAAGATATCACCGCCCAGGTACTTGATCGGTTCACAGAAATTGGTCTTGTCAACGACCTTGAATTCGCTCGGATGCTTGTTCGTGCGCGTTGTGCATCAAAAAAGATCTCCCGCAACTCGCTGAAATACGAGTTACGTCAAAAAGGTATCGACCAAAACTTCATCGACGAAGTCCTCGAGGACGTCACAGATGAAGATGAATACACGATGGCAAGCGACCTGGTGGCAAAGAAGTTGCGATCCATGAGTTCCCTTGAGCCAGACGTTCGCAAGCGACGCCTTTCCGGCTTGTTGGCTCGCAAGGGCTACTCCAGCTCTGTAGTCATGCGTGTTTTGCGTGACGCCCATGAAGAAATCGAGTACGCCGAAAGCCTCTAGAATTGAGCAATGACTTCATCACAGCCCGCGCAGACCTACGAGGTGCGCACAATGGGTTGTCAGATGAATGTTCATGACTCGGAACGATTCGCGGGGCTCCTTGAAGACGCTGGATACGTTTCTGTTCCCGAAGGCGAAGTTGCAGACGTCATTGTTTTTAACACCTGTGCAGTGCGCGAAAATGCTGACAACAAGCTCTATGGCTCACTTAGCAACCTTGTCAAAGTAAAGGAAAAGAAGCCAAACCTGCAGATTGCTGTGGGAGGTTGTTTGGCCCAAAAGGACAGGGGAGAAATCCTTCGCAAGGCCCCATATGTGGACGTTGTTTTTGGAACGCACAACCTGGATGCCTTGCCCGTATTGCTTGAACGCGCACGGATTGAGCAAGAGAATCAAATCGAAATTTTGGAATCACTTGACGTGTTCCCATCGACGCTGCCAGCCCGACGCGATGCGGCGCATTCGGCCTGGGTTTCGGTCAGTGTTGGATGCAACAACACATGTACTTTTTGTATTGTTCCTGCGCTACGTGGTCGTGAGCGTGATCGCCGTCCTGCGGACATCTTGAATGAAATCAAAACACTTGTTGACCAAGGTGTTCTAGAAGTTACCTTGCTAGGTCAAAACGTCAATGCCTACGGTGTTGAGTTTGGCGACCGCTACGCATTCGCTGACTTGTTGCGAGCGTGCGGAAAAATTGATGGTTTAGAGCGTGTTCGCTTCACCAGCCCGCATCCGCGCGACTTTACCGACCACGTGATCGATGCGATGGCCGAAACCTGGAATGTCATGCCGCAACTGCACATGCCATTACAGTCTGGAAGCGATCGAATTCTCCAGGCAATGCGTCGTTCCTACCGCAAAGAAAAGTACCTCGGAATTATTGAACGCGTGCGTACTGCGATGCCTGACGCTGCAATCACTACCGACATCATCACGGGATTCCCTGGTGAAACTGAAGAGGACTTCCTGGAAACAATGGACGTTGTTTCGCAGGCAAAGTATTCAGGAATTTTCACATTCCAGTATTCAAAGCGCCCAGGAACGCCAGCCGCCACAATGCCAAATCAAGTTCCCGCTGAGATTGTTCAAGAGCGTCACGAACGCCTTGTGGAATTGGGTAACGCGATTGCATGGGAAGAGAACAAGAAGTTTGTTGGACAGCACGTTGAAGTCATGGTGGCAACGGGTGAAGGGCGCAAAGATTCAGACACCGGTCGGGCAAGTGGTCGTGCACGCGATTTCCGTTTAGTTCATGTGTCGCGTAGTGACATAGATGGTGTCGAGCAAAAGATTCGTCCTGGTGATGTCCTCACAGCTGAAGTCACGCACGCAGCGCCGTATCACTTGACTGCTGACAAGTTGATTGCTGTGCGCCACACTGATGCCGGCGATAATTTCGAAGCAGGGCAACGCCCAAGTACTCCTGGTGTGATGCTCGGTATTCCTACCTTGAAGAAGTAGTCATGACAACGTCGCCTCTCGTTGTCATCGTCGGCACGACTGCTGTTGGTAAGACTGCGTTGTCGCTTGAGATTGCAGAAGCCATTGATGCCGAAATCATCAATGCTGATTCGATGCAGTTGTATCGAGGAATGGACATAGGCACGGCGAAGTTGCCTGAGTCTGAACGACGTGGCATCGCACATCACATGCTGGATGTTCTTGAGGTCACTCAAGGCGCAAGTGTCTCGGACTACCAACTAGCGGCTCGCGCAATTGTGGACGATATACATAAACGCGGAAAACGTGTTGTTGTGGTCGGGGGATCGGGTCTTTTCATTCAGGGCCTCTTGGAAGACATGCAATTTCCAGCAAATGATCCAGCGGTACGCGAACGCCTTGAGCAGGAAGCTGATGAATTCGGTATTGATGCGCTGTATCAACGTTTCGTCGAGATTGATCCCGTTGCCGCAGCACGTGTGTTGCCGACAAATGCGCGTCGTGTCATTCGCGCACTTGAAGTCATTGAACTGACAGGCAGTGCGCCGACAACCCGGCTAGAAGCATTGCCCGAGATTCTGCCAAGTGTTCGGATCGGATTGCGCCGCGAGAGACCCGAATTGGACGAACGAATTTTGCGTCGCGTGGACATGATGTGGGAGCAAGGACTTGTTGACGAGGTCCAAATGCTCGAGGCTCGTGGCTTGCGTGAGGGAATCACTGCCAGTCGAGCCCTTGGCTATGCCCAAGTTCTGAATGCCCTCAGTGGCGAGATCACAATGGACGAAGCTCGTGAGCAAACCGTGTTTGCCACCCGCCGCTATGCGCGTCGACAGGACTCGTGGTTTAACCGCGATGCCAAGATTCGCTGGTTTGACGCCGCAAGCGTAACCGCAGGCGATTTACCGTTAGGGCTTTAGACTTAAACCAATGTCTTATTCACCTAACTCCACGCCGCCTGCTCAGCCCGGGCTGCCCTTCATCAAAGGGCATGGAACCGGCAACGACTTTATTGTCATTGATGCGGTTGCAGTCGAGGTGTACCTCAGCGTCGATGATGTGAAGGCCATGTGCGACCGTCACACAGGCATTGGTGCGGATGGCGTTCTACGCGTTGCACACGCTTCTGAGTTCGCTGTGAGTGACGCAAAATTCTTTATGGACTACCGCAATGCGGATGGGTCAATCGCGGAGACGTGCGGGAACGGCTTGCGAGTATTCGCTCGCTTCCTTGTTGAAAAGGGCTACGAATCTCGAGGTGCATTTCCAATCGCGACTCGTGGCGGAATCGTTGAGGCTACAGTTCGAGCCGATGATGTGGATTTCACTGATGTTGCAATCAAGATGGGTGAGCCGAGTCTGATTGCCGTCGACGACATCAATGTGTTCACCGAAGATGGAACCTGGCCTGGAATTGGTGTCCACATGCCCAATCCACATTGCGTCACAGTCGTCGACGACATTGATGATGCGGGCGCTCTAGTGGAAGCACCGACTGTCACACCAGACGGAACATTTCCGCAGGGTGTGAATGTTGAGTTCATCGCAGAAAAGTCCAATGCGCATGTATCGATGCGAACTTTTGAGCGTGGTGTTGGAGAAACATTGTCATGCGGTTCAGGTGCGTGTGCCGCGGGTTATGTGTGGGCACAGCACCAGGGCCTTGCTACACCGTGGACAGTTCAAATTGATGTTCTCGGAGGCACTGTTTTCGTAGACGGCGCAACATCGGGTGAACTTACTCTGCGCGGGCCTGCCGAATTTGTGGCTTCTGGCACCTACGACCAGTTCGTCTGGCTCGATTAATGTCGAGTTTCGATAACACGCCAGAAACAACTGGCGATCTTGACCTGCAAGACCGCCAGGCACTTCGCCGCATCGCCGGGCTATCTACTGAACTTCAGGATGTTACCGAAGTTGAATACCGCCAGCTTCGTCTCGAAAAAGTAGTGCTGATTGGCGTATGGGCTGAAGGAACGCTCGAAGAACAACAGAGGTCTCTAGCGGAACTGGCGCAACTAGCCGAGACAGCTGGATCGCAAGTTCTTGAGGTGTTGATTCAACGTCGCGACCGTCCAGATCCAGCAACATTCATCGGATCGGGAAAGCTCGAAGAACTTCGACAAATTGTGTTAGACACTGAGGCCGACACGGTTGTTTGTAATGGAGAACTGTCGCCGTCGCAGTTGTCCAAGATGGAAAAAGTAGTCAAGGTAAAGGTTATTGATCGCACCTGGCTCATCTTGGACATTTTTGCTCAACATGCGCGCAGTCGCGAGGGCAAGGCACAGGTCAGCCTGGCCCAGATGCAATACATGTTGCCACGCCTTCGCGGTTGGGGTGATGCATTGTCGCGTCAATCTGGTGGCATCGGTACGCGCGGTCCAGGTGAAACAAAGCTTGAATCCGACCGCCGTCGTATCGGTAAGTCAATGGCAAAGCTCCGACGCGAAATCAAAGACATGAGCACAGCGCGCCAAACACAACGCAGCGCCCGCCGTCGAAGCCAAATCCCTGCCGTTGCCATTGCTGGTTACACGAACGCGGGTAAGTCCAGTTTGTTGAACCGATTGACGTCCGCAGGTGTGCTTGTTGAGAATGCGCTCTTTGCAACACTTGACCCGACAGTGCGTCAAGCAAAAACACCAAGTGGTCGCGAGTTCACGGTCGCAGACACTGTGGGATTCGTCCGTGACCTACCGCATCAACTTGTGGAAGCATTTCGTTCGACCTTGGAGGAAGTGTCGGCAAGCGATTTGATTCTGCATGTTGTGGACGGTTCTGATCCTGACCCCGAAGGCCAGATTCGCGCAGTGCGCGGAGTACTTGCCGATATTGAAGCCACGCACATTCCTGAATTGATTGTGATCAATAAGTGTGACTCGGCAGATCCTGAGGTACTGGATCGTCTGCGGCTCCATGAGAAGAACTCCATCGCAGTCTCAGCACTGACTGGTGAGCATATTGATGAACTCATCAAATTGGTTGAGCAACAACTCCCACATCCACAGATCGACATTAAGGCAGTGATTCCTTATGACCGTGGTGAACTGCTCGCTAGGGTTTACCGTGAAGGTCAGGTGCTTTCACGTACCGATACCGAAGAGGGCACGGTCGTTATTGGTCGTGTTCCACAATCGCTGGCAAATGTGCTGGCCGAACTCACTGCATAGGGGATAGCAATGTCTGAACCCCTAGATGTCCAGGCGGCACTCGACGTTGTCGTTGAGCAGATTTCCGGCAAGTCTCGACCAGGTCAGGTCGAAATGGCTACGGCCGTTGCTAGGGCGATGGAATCAGGCGACCACTTACTTGTTCAGGCGGGCACCGGAACGGGAAAGTCTTTGGGATACTTAGTTCCCGCGATTTTGCGGGCCGGTCGCGGTGTGAATGGCGAAGGCAAAAACCGAACAATTGTTGCCACTGCAACTTTGGCACTTCAGCGCCAGTTGACTGATCATGATTTGCCGCGTGCTGTCGAGTCTTTGAACCCCACACTGAAGAACAAGGTTTCTTTTGCAGTCCTCAAGGGTCGTTCCAATTACGTGTGTCTCGATAAATTCCATCGCAGTGATTCAGGTGCGGTTGAGGACGACGAAGACAGCACGCTTTTTGAAGTGTCGACATCCAAACTGGGCAAGCAAGCCAAGAAATTGCGTACCTGGGTTGAGCAAACCAAAACGGGTGACCGTGATGATTTTGGCGACGACTTAGACGGCCGGTTGTGGCGATCGATTGCGGTCAGCGGACGCGAATGTGTTGGTGCGTCAAAGTGCGCATGGGGTCAGGATTGTTTTGCTGAACGCGCGAAAGAGATTGCTTTCGATTCCGAGATTGTCATTACAAATCACGCACTTCTTGCGATTGACTTGATTGACGGTGTGCCATTAATTCCATCGCATGATGCGATTGTGATTGATGAAGCCCATGAGCTTGTTGACCGAACAACGAATGCTTTAGCGGGTTCGTTAGATTCTCGTGCAATTGAGCGCGCTGCAGGAATGGCACGCAAGTTTATTCAACCCGTTACTCATGATCGCCTCCTGACCGTCGCAGATGACTTGGCCCGCGTGGTGGACGCCCTTCCCACTGACGGAACGGTGGCCCGCTTTGATTCCATGCCGCAACAACTAACAACGGTGCTCACAGGCGTGCGAGATGTCACGAAGGTCGCGCTTGGCGAGATGACAACTTCGTCGCAGGACGAGCAAGATGTTGCCGCCGCCAAACAGCGCGCCAAGGGTAATCTCACCGAAGTTGCAGATGCTGCGGCGGACTTACTTGGTACTGATGTACACACAGTTCGCTGGCTGGACGTTTCGCGTGACCCGGTATTGCACCACGCACCATTGTCAGTGGCTAATTTCTTGGCCGAGTCATTATTTGGTGACACGTCCGTAGTTCTCACCAGTGCGACACTCGCCGTCTCCGGTTCGATGGATGCCACTGCGCGAAATGTGGGAATAGCCGATGCTGGAAATTGGACAGCGCTCGATGTGGGTAGTCCGTTTGATTTCAGTAAGCAAGGGATTCTTTATTGTGCATCACATTTGCCGCCACCAACTGCACAAGGTATGCCCGAAGAAGCACTCGATGAACTTGGTGATCTGATTGACGCTGCCGGAGGTCGAACTCTGGCCCTGTTTTCGTCGTGGCGTGGCGTAGAGCGTGCTGAGGAGTATCTCGGTGTGCGATTCAAGGGTCGAGATGACCGACCACTGATTGTTGCGCAACGTGGTGATTCTGTATCTGATCTTGTGAAGAAGTTCAAGAAGACTCCGCAAGCAAGTCTGTTGGGCACAGTGTCCTTGTGGCAGGGCATTGATGTTCCTGGAAATACTTGCACGCTCGTTGTCATCGATCGCATTCCATTCCCGCGTCCAGATGATCCTGTGATGGCAGCACGTAGTGATCGTGTTGACGAAGCAGGCGGATCTGGTTTCGCATCGGTGTCGTTGCCACGGGCCGCACTGTTGCTTGCCCAAGGTGTAGGCCGTCTGATTCGAAGCACCGAAGACAGGGGTGTCGTTGCTATCTTGGACAGTCGATTGGCAACTAAGGGTTACGGCGTAAAACTGCGCAAGTCACTCCCTCCTTTATGGTGGACGACTGATGGTGACGCTGTGCGAGAGTCGCTTAAACGCCGTGATGTTTAATCCCGCAAAACCAACACTTTGAGCATCCTGATATCCCCTTAAAACACGGCTAGAGTCGTGGTATTACCGATTAAAGGGTTCACATGTCGCGCAAAAGAATCACCACCGTTGTTGCAACCTCAGCCAGTCTGTTGATGTCCGTTGTCATGGCTCTTCCTGCTCAAGCCGGAGGAAATTCCGACTGCAATTCGCCGAGTGGAATTGGTAATACAGGTTTCAATGGTGGCGATGGCACTTCGGCCGATCCGTATCAGATTGCCGACCAGTATCAGTTAAATGAACTCCATGACTGCCTGGACTCTGGCCTTTATTTTCAGCTAACTCAGAACATTGATGCCTCTGATGTTTCGGGTAGTTGGGAACCGATTGGTCAGTTATTCGCAAGCGATACAACCCCAGGGTTTGCTGGCACTCTCGACGGTCATGATTTTGCAATTTCAAACCTTCGGGTATTCACCTACAACCTTGAAACCACCTACACCGGGATGTTTGGAAAGCTTGCTCCTGGTTCTCACATCAAGAACCTCACACTTTTCGGTACCGCATTTGGACACGACAGTGTTGGAATGCTCGCCGGAGCTGCTGACACGACATGGCTAGAAAACATCAGCGTGGCCACTGACGTTCTTTCGCGAGGAATAGCGGGCGGCGTAGTTGGATTGATCACAGGGCAGTCAGTGCTCTCGGACATCATGATCGATCCTTTGGACGAATCATCAGAAGTCAAGGCTCAGCGTGGTTTTGCTGGTGGCATCGCCGGTGCATATTCGGACACCACTATGGAAACAGGCCCAATCAGCAACATGAGCAGCACAATTGACGTGATCTCAGGTGATGCACCAAGTACAGGTGCTGAGTCATCTGCAGGTGGGCTTTTTGGAATCCTGATTGGTGCGGCGCTTACAGATTCAATCGCTGATGCGTATGTATCTGCTGGTAGCAGTCTCTGGGTTGGTGGCATCGCAGGATACGCAGATTACGCATTTATCTCCCGCGTCGGAGCATTCGGTGATGTCGTTGGTGGAACGTCAGTAGGAGGGCTCGTTGGTGGTTCTGAAACCAACCTTCGAATCTCCGAGTCGTTAGCGCATACCGACGTCACCGTCACCGATGCCACGGGTTTTGGCGGTGGCTTGGTCGGTCAACTGTGCATGCCGGATGTCAATGTCACGGACCTTAATTGCCAAATTTCTAACTCGTACGCGCGTGGCCATGTTCACGGTGAAGCAACACTGGGCGGTTTGATTGGTGCGACTAATCTCGCGGATTCCGTTTACGTCGTTCGTTCCTATGCGGCAACAATTCTGGACAAAGACGCCGATGTGGTACGTGGATTCACCGAAGCAGCCGCGGGAACTAGCACCCCGGATGATCGGAATGCCCATTTGTTCTACGACTCGTCGTTAATTGTTCCCTCGGATACGGAGTCTGTCATCGGCGAACAGGGCGTCAAGACCTCTGCGATGAAAAAACTTTCGACATTCGGAAACGCTTCGTGGGACATCAAGCAGGGTTACGACACAAATGTTGTGTGGAATATGTGCAATGGTGCCAACGACGGTTACCCGTATTTGTCATGGCTGCCAGATTCCAGCACATGTAAAGACCTCACTTTGGCGCCCACCGCTTTTAAGAGCGGCAAAGCCACCCTTGATGCCAATGCTAAGAAGGCGCTGGATGCCGTCGTTACTGCCATTGCTGAGCAGGGCTATACGCGAGTGACAATCAACGGTTACGCATCGCTTAATGGCAAAACTTCTAAGGCGAAGACCAAGGCTGCGCTCACACTTTCTTCGGCGCGCGCAAAGGCTGCAAAGCTTTACATTGCTGCTGGATTGGCGAAGAAACGCATCGTCGGTGTGACACTCACGTTCAAGGGTTACGGCGTTGCCGGGCCAATTGCTCCTAACAAGACTGCTGCTGGTCGCGCGAAGAATGATCGCGTCCAAATTGTGGTTCGTTAGTCGCACCTGACCACCTGATAGATTTGTGAAATGACTTCGATACAGAGCCCAGGTAAGCGCGTGAAGGCACTGTTGTGCACGTTGGTCGTGGTGATGGGTCTTGGTGCCTGTGGAACGAAGGCAACCCCGGCTAACTCATCAGGTCCTTCGTTGTGGACGACGGCTGAAAAGTCTTACTTGTCCCAGATTGCTTCGTCGGGGCTGGCCGCTTCAAACTTTTATAGTGAAGAGAACTACGTTCAAACTGGACACGTCGTGTGTGACAGTTTGAAGGCTGGCAAAACGGCAACTGAGGTGCTTCAGGTGCTTGTGACTGCCGCTAGGGCAAATGGTTTAGCTGTCAACGATCGTCAGGCATTTTCAACGACTGTGTCTGCGGGTGCTGTTGCGTATTTGTGCCCTGAACAGTTGGGTCAGTTAACTAAGTAGTTTTTACGAATTATTTACTGTCCGTTTCGCTTGGTTTCCAATTTGATTCGGCGAATTGGGTTTACTGTGAGGCATGAAAACAAACTCTAGATTCAACTATTCGTGGCAATTCGTTGCCACTGTGTGGGCTGTCGCCATTGCTTTGGTGCTGGGAATGAATGCAATGTCATTCGGCGCATCAACTCAAACAGTCAAAACTTGTGTTGATAAGAAGTCGGGCTCGATGCGATATGTTCCGAC
>CANGDT010000039.1 GCA_947452755.1 Actinomycetota bacterium | reverse complement strand
GCAAGGGCCTTTTCGGCAGCGACCTTTTCGGTTTCGTCGGTGATTTCGGCTGGGTTAGGAATGTTTGCCGATAGTGGCAGACCTTGGCCTGGGTTTGTTCCCCAGGTTACGAACGGGCTGAGAGTTGACGCGTCAATGATGACTTCTTCATCAAAGGTTGCATCAGCATCTGTTGGCAGTGTCTTCCAGTATTCAACAGCTGCATCCCAATCAGCGCCCTTCGGAGCATGGTCGCGTCCCTTGATGTATTCGAAGGTTGTTTCATCAGGTGCGATCATGCCGGCACGAGCGCCTGCTTCGATACTCATGTTGCAGATTGTCATACGGGCTTCCATCGACAAGTCGCGGATTGCTTCGCCGCGGTATTCGAGGACGTAACCTTGTCCGCCGCCAGTTCCAATCTTGGCAATGATTGTCAGGATCAAATCTTTTGCAGTGACACCTGCAGGTAGTTTGCCGTTCACAGTGATGGCCATCGTCTTGAATGGCTTCAATGGAAGCGTCTGAGTTGCCAACACATGCTCAACTTCGGATGTTCCGATACCAAATGCCAGCGCACCAAATGCACCATGTGTTGAGGTGTGTGAATCGCCACAGACAACTGTCATACCCGGCTGGGTCAGCCCGAGCTGGGGTCCAACAACGTGCACGATTCCCTGTTCGGCATTTCCGAGTGAGTAAATTTCCACACCGAATTCAGCACAGTTGTTACGCAGCGCAGCAACCTGTGCGGCCGAGATGGGGTCTGCAATCGGCTTATCAATGTCAATGGTGGGAACGTTGTGATCTTCAGTAGCAACTGTCAGATCAGGGCGACGCACTTTACGACCGGCAGCACGTAGACCATCAAATGCTTGCGGGCTGGTGACCTCGTGAATGAGGTGCAGGTCGATGTACAGCAAATCTGGTTCGCCTTCAACGGAGCGAACAACGTGGTCACTCCACACTTTCTCGGCAAGGGTACGGCCCATGAGTTCTCCTTAAGTCAGCGTTGACTCGTCTCGTTTTGACATCTCACTATGCGAGATAGCAATATCACTACATGGACGATAGTAATAGCGGTGTTGGAGTCCTTGACAAGGCTGCCCACATTCTGGACGCACTCGAATCAGGACCGCTCACCCTTGCGGGATTGGTGGCAGCCACTGGTTTAGCCCGCCCCACCGCACATCGCCTTGCCACTGCCCTTGAGTTCCACCGCCTTGTCTCCCGTGACCTGAACGGCCGTTTTGTCCTTGGCCCACGAGTCGGCGAGCTGGCTGCGGCAGCCGGAGAAGACAAGTTGCTAGCCAGCGCCAATCCCGTGCTGATTGCACTGCGCGATGCCTCTAAAGAAAGCGTCCAGCTATACCGTCGCCAAGGCGATCAACGCATTTGTGTTGCCGCCGCCGAACGCATGGTGGGTTTGCGCGACACTGTGCCAGTTGGATCCGTGCTGACCATGCATGCAGGTTCTGCTGCACAAGTGTTACTCGCATGGGAAGAACCTGACCGCATGCACCGCGGACTTCAAGGCGCAAAATTTACGGCAACCGACCTATCGGGCGTGCGACGTCGCGGCTGGGCACAATCAGTTGCTGAACGTGAAGCAGGAATTGCATCCGTATCAGCACCAATTCGTGGCGCAGGCGGTCGAGTCATAGCGGCTGTTTCGGTCTCAGGACCAATTGAACGCCTCACACGCACTCCCGGACGCATCCACGGTCACGCGGTCATCACCGCTGCGACCCGCATCAGCGAACAACTCAAAGCTCGCGGTTAACGTTTCGCAGTTCCCGTCACCGAAGTCTTCGGCTGGGTATTCGCTTTTGCATGAATCACCTTTGTGGTGACTGACGAAGCTTTGACGCCCAAAGTGACAAGGTAAGCCTTAATAACTTTTGCGCGCTGTTCTTCAAGTTTCGTCATTTGCTTTGCAGTCACACCTGGAAGTGGACCCGCTGAACCAATAATGACAAATGTGCCACTCTTGCCAACTTTGGCAACAGCTGCGGCAAGCAACTTCTTACTCGCTGAACTCAACACACTCTTACTGCGAACAAAAGTGACTGTGGTTGAACTCTTAACCGCAGACTTGTAATCCTTTTGCACAGTGCCACCAGAAGCAGCCTCTTGATCAAAAACGGTTTGCGAAAAACCACGGACTGGAATGACCACATGTGAATCGTGGACATTGCCACCAAAATCTTTATACAACTGTTGATTAGGCATGGAGTAATAGCTGCTCCCCAACCGCGACGACTCGACATAAAACTGGCCGCTTGGCACAGGATCGCCAGCGCCAAGCACATTATTGAAATGCGCATTAATAAGCACCACAAGTTCATCAATCGACGGCATAAACCAGCCAGTCGTTCCATGTGACGTGTAGGAGTGCGCGTAGTAGGACGCATTGTTCGCTTCAGTGTCAGACAGGAACATGCTCATAATCAGGTCCGTGTTAGCAGAACCTGTACCAAATGCGGAATCGCCCGTTCCGGCACCGCTATCGTTACTGGCCCAAGGGCGGCTCACCACATCAGACTGTGGTGCTGCTTCAAGGTAATCGAATGGCAGAGCCTCTTGAGTAGCAGCAGTCAACGTCACGGAAGTTTCGTACGTTTGCGGCGGCATGCCCATCGAGTTGACCGTCATCGAGTAGGAACTAGTTTGGTCATCAGCGCTCTTCGCATAGAAAACAACACCGCCACCAGGGCCAATGTCGCCAACTGCACACGCTCCACCGTCCGCACACAAAGTTATGGACGCCTGTGCTGGCGAAGTTGTCAAGACTCCACCCACCAACAGCGCACCCAAAAAAGTAGCAATCTTTGCGTTCATCCGAAATGTCATTTGAAGTCCCTCAAGTGTGCGCCGCGAAATCATGGCAGTTAAGTGTCTCAGGGTTTCTTCCAGGTGAATCACAAAGCATCAAGCCGCAGTATCTATGGGATCTATGGGGAAGAAATACGAAAGCCGCCCAAAGGGCGGCCCGTATTATTTTGTAGCCCCGACGGGATTCGAACCCGCGCTACCGCCTTGAGAGGGCGGCGTGCTAGGCCGCTACACAACGGGGCCCTAGTCGTTAGGACCTTGCAGCCCTTATTTCTTCGCTGGGGTACCAGGACTCGAACCTAGACTAAATGAACCAGAATCACTTGGGCTGCCAATTACCCCATACCCCAATGGCATTACGAACTGTCAAATACTAACCCAGAGGGGCCAAGTTCGTGAAATTACTTGATGGCGCTCTTGATTCGGGCTAGTGAACGCTCGCGTCCCAACAGTTCGAGTGATTCAAATAATGGTGGCGACACTCGTCGGCCGGTGGCGGCAACTCGTACTGGGCCAAAGGCAAGCTTTGGCTTGAGTTCAAGGCCCTCGATCAATGCAACACGAAGCGCATTCTCGATGGTTTCGGTGTTCCAATCGGTCACGTCGGTCAATGCATCCAGCGCCGCTGCAAGCACTGGCCGGGCTTCGTCGCCTAGGACTTTCTCGGCTTCGCCTGGATCAACATCGAACGCTGGTGAACCTGCGTCTCCATAGAACAGAAAGCCAACCATTGCCACACCCTGTCGAAGTGTTTCCATGCGTTCTTGCACCAACGGAACCGCAGCACGCAACAAAGCAAGCTGTTCTTCTGTTGGATCGGCGCTCAACACATTGTCGGACTTGAGGTACGGCACTAGTCGCGCACTCAAGTCGTCTTGGTCCAATGCACGAATCCATTCAGCGTTAATTGCGGTGCATTTTTTCAAGTCGAACCGTGCAGGGTTCGCATTTACGCGAGCAACATCAAAAACTTGCGCCATTTCTTCTTTCGAGAAAAATTCACGATCTTCGCCAAATGACCATCCGAGAAGCGCAAGGTAGTTCAACAAACCTTCGGGCAAATAGCCCTCTTCGCGATACATCAACAGACTTGATTCCGGGTCGCGCTTGGAAAGCTTTTTGTTGCCTTCACCCATGACGTACGGCAAGTGACCGTACAACGGGCGCTCGCCTTTAGCTACACCAATTTCTTTCAACGCGTCATACAACGCGAGCTGGCGTGGTGTGCTCGACAATAGATCTTCACCACGAAGCACATGTGTGACTTCCATCAACACATCGTCGACAGGGTTCACGAGTGTGTACAACGGCTCGCCAGTTGCGCGCACAATGACGTAGTCAGGCACATGTTCGTTTGCGAAAGTCACTTCTCCGCGCACAAGGTCGTTCCAAGTGAAGTCTGTGTCTGGCATGCGGAATCGCACAACAGGCTTGCGACCTTCTGCTTCGTAGGCAGCAACTTGATCAGTTGTCAGTGTGCGGCATTGACGGTCGTAGCCAGGTGTCTTACTTTCAGCACGAGCTTTTTCGCGACGCTCTTCAAGTTCTTCTGGGCTGCAGTAGCAGTTGTACGCATGACCAGTTGCCAGCAACTGTGCGGCCACGTCTTTATAGATATCCATGCGCTGTGACTGGCGGTACGGTCCGTGCGGTCCGCCGACCTCGGGGCCTTCATCCCAATCCATTCCCAACCAACGAAGCGAGTCAAGCAAATCGGCGTATGACTGTTCGCTGTCACGCGCACTGTCAGTATCTTCAATGCGAAAAATAAATGTGCCACCGGTGTGACGTGCATACGCCCAGTTGAACAACGCAGTGCGGATCATTCCCACATGTGGGTTACCGGTGGGTGATGGACAGAATCGAACGCGAACGTTGGACACAGGACTCTCATTCATAGGGGTTAACGCGACACTACTGGATTAGTCAGGGTGCCAATGTCTTCGATGGTGACGGACACAACATCGCCATCGACCATTGGGCCAACGCCAGCGGGTGTTCCGGTCAAAATAACGTCGCCAGGAACTAGTGTCATGACCTGGGAAATCCAGGCAACCATTTCGCGGGCAGTACGCACGAGGTCCTTTGTGTTGCCGTCTTGCTTTGTTTCGTCGTTCAGCTCGGTTGATATTGCCAAACTGGTTGGTTCAAGTTCTGTTTCAATCCACGGACCAAGCGGGCAAAACGTGTCGAATGATTTCGCACGCGTCCATTGACCATCACTATTTTGTAAATCACGAGCGGTCACATCGTTGGCACAGGTGTAACCAAAAATTACTTCGTCAGCTCGCGCAGGGTCAACATTTTTGGCAAGGGCACCAATGACCACAGCAAGTTCGGCTTCGTAGTGCACGTTGCTTGACTGAGTTGGCAGCACAATGTTGTCGCCGTCACCAATGACGGTTGTGTTTGGCTTCAGGAAGATCACTGGCTCAGCCGGCACTTCCCCACCCATCTCAGCAGCGTGGTCGGCGTAGTTCTTGCCCACGCACACAATCTTGCTTGGCAATACAGGGGCCAACAACCGCACATCGCTGAGATTCAAAACCACACCGGAATAGTTGAGGTCTGCATCTATAAAGGGTGACCCCACAATCAGGTCGATTCGTTCGCCATCAATGACGCCAAAAACTGGGTGTTCCAATCCAGGAACTGCTACTCGGGCTATACGCACACACCAAGATTACTTGGTGTTCACGCACTAACTCTTATTGGCGTTCAGCAAGCCGAATTCGAGGGCATCCTCAAGGGCTAGCCACGAAGCCGCAATCACGTTTTCGTGAACACCCACAGTGTCCCAACGACGTGTGCCATCCGCTGTTTCAATCAATACGCGAGTCACAGCGCCAGTTCCCTGACCGCCGTCCAAGATACGAACCTTGTAGTCCACCAGTTCTAGTTTTTGTAGCTCTGGGAAGTGCTGGACTAATGCTGAACGTAGTGCGTTATCTAGCGCGTTAACCGGTCCGTTTCCTTCGCCCGTTGCAACTATGCGATCCTCACCAATGTGCACCTTGACGGTTGCTTCAGAAACAACCTGTCCATCTTCGCGTTGCTCCACAATTGCACGCCATGATTCAACAACGAATTTCTTAGGTGCACCAGCATGCAACGCATTCTGGAGCAACAACTCAAACGAGGCATCTGCCGCTTCAAACGACCAACCTTTGGATTCCAGATCTTTAACCTGGTCAACAACTGTTGTGATGGCTTCTGGATTCTTCGACAAGTCGTAGCCGAGCTCGCGACCTTTCATTTCCACTGATGCGCGGCCAGCCATCTCAGTGACCAAGATACGCATATCGTTTCCGACGACTGATGCATCAATGTGGTTATACAAATCGGAATTGACCTTGAGTGCGCTGGCATGCAAACCGGCCTTGTGCGCGAACGATGACACACCAACATACGGCTGGTGTGTATTTGGTGCGAGGTTCGCAATCTCGGCAATCGCGTGAGACACGCGCTGCATTTCCTTCAGCGACCCTTCGGGCAACACAGGCATCTCGAGCTTCAATTCAATGTTTGCAACAACAACAAATAAGTCAGCATTACCCGTGCGCTCGCCGTAACCATTGGCTGTGCACTGAACGTGTGTGGCGCCGGCTTCGACTGCGGCAGTGGAGTTTGCAATTGCGCAGCCAGTGTCGTCCTGGCAGTGAATACCAATGCGTGCGCCTGAACGCTCCTTCACATCAGCAACGATGCGAGCAATTCCACTCGGCAACATGCCACCGTTGGTGTCACACAGCACCGCAACATCAGCCCCGGCTGCAATCGCTGTCTTGATGACCTCTACGCCATAGTCGGCATCGTGCTTGTAGCCATCAAAGAAATGTTCAAGGTCAACGAACACACGTCGACCTTCACCTACGAGGTACTTCACAGTGTCGTGAACCATCGCAAGGTTTTCTTCAAGTGTCGTCTTTAGTGCCTGCACAACATGGTGCACATCGCTCTTGGCAACCAAGGTGATGACTGGTGCCTGCGAATCCAACAATGCTTGGACCTGTGGGTCTTCTTCAGCTTTAACGCCAGCTTTACGAGTTGCACCAAATGCAACGAGCTTGGCGTTCTTTAACTGCACTTCTCCAGCAGCCATGCGCGCAAAAAACTCAGTGTCTTTTGGCAGTGCGCCTGGCCAACCACCTTCGATGAATCCAACGCCGAAATCGTCGAGCAGTTTTGTGACAGCAAGTTTGTCTTCTACGGAATAGGTAATGCCTTCACGCTGTGCACCATCGCGCAGAGTCGTGTCATAAACATGAAAAGCATCAGACATTGTCATTAGAGGATCCTGTGTAGCCAGTTGTGTGTGTCTTCGCGCGTACCGGTCTGAATGTCAACCAATGCTGAACGAATTTTCATGGTGATTTCGCCTGGTTGTCCGCCAGAAATTTCCCAGGTGCCACTGTTCTTCGAATCAACACGACCAACAGGGGTCACGACGGCAGCAGTTCCACACGCAAATGTTTCAGTGATGGCACCCGAGGCGACACCTTCACGCCATTCGGCGATGGTGATGCGGCCTTCTTCTGCGGTGTAACCCAGATCGCGCGCAAGGGTAAGGATTGAATCGCGTGTTACGCCCGGCAACAATGTTCCGGTCAGTTCTGGTGTCACCAAACGTGCATTGTCGCCTTCGCCGTACACGAAGAACAGGTTCATGCCGCCCATTTCTTCGATGTACTTGCGTTCAGTGGCATCAATCCACACAACTTGATCGCAACCGTTTGCGGAGGCTTCTTGCTGAGCAATCAGCGACGCTGCATAGTTTCCGGCGCACTTTGCTTCGCCAGTTCCACCTGGTGCTGCACGCACGTAGTCATCGGAGATCCATACTGATACTGGCTTGACGCCTTGTGGGAAATACGCACCCACTGGGCTGGCCAACAATACGTACGTCACGTCGAATGCTGGACGCACACCAAGTGCATCTTCGCTGCCGTATTCGAATGGGCGCAGGTACAGCGACTTGTCTGGATCGCCTGAGACCCAGTCTTGATCTTCGCGCACGAGCGCTTCAATTGAACCGAGGAATAGATCTGTTGGAACTGGCGGCAACGCCAAACGGTATGCCGAACGCTGGAATCGAAGCGCGTTTGCTTCAGGGCGGAATGTGTAAATGCCACCATCTGCGTGCCGGTAGGCCTTCAAGCCTTCGAAGATTGATTGGCCGTAGTGCAGGGCCTGTGTCGCAAATCCACCCGAGCTTGTCTTACTGGAAATTAGTTCGCCGCCGGTCCAGCCGCTGTCTTTGTTCCATGTTGCACGCACAACGTGGTCAGTGAAGTACTTTCCGAAACCTGGTTCAGCCAAAATCGCGTCACGGTCCGCGGCGCTTGTTGACTCGGCTCCCCCATTGTTGGCGATGCCAGCAACTGCGCTGATGCGCTCGACTGCTGGGTAGAGTGTCTGGCCCGAGGCAACTACCTGGGCAGCAGGAACGTCAAGATTCGCGTGGATGTTCTGGCTCATGTGGAAACGCTACTCCTTATTAATGTGCACCTTGTAATCAGTGCTGAAACTCTGTTGTATTACTGGGTCACCAATGCGGCTAAGGCATCACCAATTTGGCTGGTGCTGCGATTGCCCGAACGGCTCGCCAAATCGGTGGCGACAGCACGTTCGACCTTGGCGGCTGCATCGCTGAAACCAAGATGATCAAGCATCATGAACACACTCATGACAGTTGCTGTTGGGTCAGCAAGTCCTTGGCCGGCAATGTCAGGGGCCGAACCATGAACAGGTTCGAACATGCTGGGGTTGCGGCGACTTGGGTCAATGTTGCCGCTTGCAGCCAGACCAATGCCGCCTGCAATTGCTGCGCCAATGTCGGTCAGGATGTCACCGAACAAGTTGTCAGTGACGACAACGTCAAAACGTTCCGGCTGAGTCAAGAAGAACATGCTGGCCGCATCGACGTGGCAGTAATCAGTTTCAATGTTGGGGTATTCAGCAGCAACATCGTCGAATGCGCGCTGCCACATATCACCAGCGAATACGAGCACGTTTGTTTTGTGAACAAGGGTGACTTTGCCGCGACGCTTGGTCGCACGTTCAAATGCGTCGCGAATAATTCGTTCGGCACCAAAACGGGTGTTCAGGCTGACTTCGGTAGCTACTTCATGTTCGGTGTCTTTGCGCAGGTAACCGCCAGCGCCAACATATGGACCTTCGGTACCTTCGCGGCACACAACAAAATCAATTTCTTTGGAACCCTTGCCAGCAATCGGCGAGGTCACACCTTCGTACAGTTTCACTGGGCGCAGGTTCACATGGTGATCCAACTTAAAGCGCAAGGGCAACAGCACGCCGCGCTCGAGGATGCCCGGCTTGACCGATGGGTCACCGATTGCGCCGAGCAAAATGGCGTCGTGTTCTTTCAGTTCAGCCACAACGCTGTCGGGCAGGGTTTCGCCCGTTGCGTTGTATCGACGAGCACCAAGGTCGTACTCGTTGGTGTCAATGGTGATTCCAGCCTGAGCCGCCACAGCCGAGAGGACCTTAAGGCCTTCTGCGACTACTTCGGTGCCAATGCCGTCACCAGGGATTACTGCCAATTTAATGTTGCTCGCCATGGGGTTAAGGCTATCGGGGGCAGTCTCATTCCTTAAAACGCGCATCTTAGATTCTGAGACTCTGGTGGTTTTGTGAACACTGGGGTTTTCCCTAGGTGCCAGTTGGCTTTTATCTTCATTTTCCGTACCCTGAGATTTCTGACTTCCACCAAGGAGACCTTATGTATATGTCACGCACCGTGCGGGCAATCGCACTGGCTTCGGCAACTGCCCTAGCCAGTGTCACCATGATGAGCAATGCAAATGCAGCCGCCACAGTTATCCCAGGCACATTCGATTATTTCTGGACTGTTGATCGCAATATTTCTGGCGGCGTCCTTGCCGATTCATCAGCCTTCCAGTTCAGCACAGTGCAGGCGACGTATACATATGACGTCAGCGCGATTGCAGTCCCCGACATGGTGACGTTCGCGTTGACAGCCAAGAAGAACGCCACTGGAGCAAACGTTGACCTCACAACAGCCATGCTGACGGCAGTGTCAGTCAATGGACAACCGTTGAGTATGGGTGACCTCATGGGTGCACGAAATTTTGAATACTCAAAAGCTGAAGGCGACACCACAGTTTCGGTCACCATCTATGCCGAATCAAGCGCCTTTAACTCTGCAACAGCAAAGGCTGGCAAGTTCGGTGCGGTGAAGATTGTGCCGACAATTACCGTTCAGCACCTAGTTCCTATTCCAGAAACTGACCCGGTTGACTACGCCGAAGGCGTTTTGGACGATCCGATTTTGGTCAGCGCTTCAACACCTGGTGTAACCGGTTTGAGCACCGTGTTTGGAATGCGCCACAGTGGCAAGACCGTGACGTTGCCTGCAAACGTTGTCAGCTCTTTCGCAGATGTTGAATGGAAAGCATCATCAACGATTGCCAAGAACACCACAGTCCAGGTCAGCAAGCTAACTGGCACAGCCAAGGCGCCAACTGCAAAGACTGCTGCCAACTTGGCTCTTACGTGGTGCGGAACGGCTAACGATTTCTGCGCCAACGTTGCCGCCAGCAAAAACCGGGCTTACTACTCACTCGGTGCCTCAAATGCTGGTGATACCGCGTACGCAGATTCGACGAACAGTGCTTCAGTGAAACTGCCATGGGCAACCAAGAAGGTCTATGCGTCACAAGGATTCACAGTGAACTCCAACAAGACCGCGGGCACCGTGCTAACAATGAACGCAATCACCGTTACTAAATAACAAAGATCTGCATCTGATGCTCACAGTCCACGCGGGCTGTGAGCATCAGTTTTTATCCGTTAGGCTTAAGGCAATGTACGCGAGCCTGCTCCTTCGCAGCCGCAACGAGGCCTAAGTCCGGTCTTCTCGTTGCGGAGTTTTGTGCGTGCCGGAATCCCCGTCCCACTCGCTACATTCACATTCGGAGAATTCCATGACTAACTCATACGACGCCCGCAACAGCCAAAAGCCATCGGGCATGCCATTTCATCGCTACACCCCATTCGAGCAGATTGACTTGCCGGACCGCACCTGGCCAGAAAAGGTCATCACCCAGGCGCCTCGTTGGTGTGCAGTTGACCTTCGTGACGGAAACCAAGCGTTGATTGACCCGATGACCCCGGATCGCAAACGCCGCATGTTCGAGTTGCTGGTCCAAATGGGTTACAAAGAAATCGAAGTGGGTTTCCCGTCGGCTAGCCAGCTGGATTTCGATTTCGTGCGCATGCTGATCGAAGAAAATTTGATCCCAGACGATGTCGTCATCCAGGTGTTGACTCAGGCTCGTGAGCATTTGATCGAACGCACATTCGAAGCAATTCAGGGCAGCAAGCAGGCCATTGTTCACTTGTACAACTCGACTTCCACGTTGCAGCGACGAGTTGTGTTTGATTTAGATAAGGACGGCATTAAGGACATCGCTGTACGTGGCGCCGAGTTGTGCAAGAAGTACGCCGAACAGATGGACGGCACCGATATTTACTTCGAATACTCCCCCGAGTCATTCACTGGCACTGAACTTGATTACGCCATTGAAGTTGTGAACGCAGTCAACGATGTGTGGAAGCCAACCCCAGATCACAAGGTCATTGTGAACTTGCCGGCAACTGTCGAAATGGCCACACCGAATGTGTACGCGGACAGTATCGAATACATGAGCCGTAACTTGAACAATCGCGAATCAATCGTGATCAGCCTGCATCCTCACAACGACCGTGGCACAGGTGTTGCTGCTGCCGAACTTGGTTACATGGCTGGCGCTGACCGTATCGAAGGTTGCTTGTTCGGTAACGGCGAGCGCACCGGAAATGTGTGCCTGGTGACGTTGGGTATGAACTTGTTCAGCCAAGGCATCGATCCGCAAATCAACTTCAGCGACATTGACGACATTCGTCGCACTGTTGAATACTGCAACCAGTTGTCGGTTCCAGAGCGTCACCCCTACGGTGGCGACCTTGTGTTCACTGCATTTAGTGGCTCACATCAGGATGCGATTAATAAGGGTCTTGCCATCATGAAGAAGGATGCCGGCGCTGCTGGTGTTGAGGTTGATGACTTCACTTGGGCTGTACCTTATTTGCCAATTGACCCCAAGGATGTTGGCCGCAGCTACGAAGCCGTCATCCGCGTGAACTCACAGTCCGGTAAGGGTGGCGTGGCTTACATCATGCGCACCGAGAACAAACTTGAGCTTCCGCGTCGTTTGCAGATCGAATTCAGCCAGGTCATCCAGCATCACACTGATGAAGAGGGTGGCGAAGTAAGCCCGGCAGCAATGTGGTCGATCTTCTCTGATGAGTACTTGCCGACGACTGAACATTCATGGGGCCGTTTCAAGCTGAAGACTGTTGCAGTCGACAGCGACGTGGATGGCGAAACTCACGTGCGCGTGGCCATGAAGGACACATTGGCTGATGGTGGAGAGGTCAGCCTTGAGGGTTCTGGCAATGGTCCGATTGCTGCTTTTGGCAACGCCCTCAGCCACGTTGGTGTTGATGTGCGCGTGCTGGATTACCACGAGCATGCGATGAGTTCCGGTGGCGATGCGCAGGCTGCGTCGTATGTGGAATGCGCTGTTGATGGCCGCATGTTGTGGGGTGTCGGAATCGACTCGAGTATCGTGACTGCGTCTTTGAAGGCGGTAGTCTCAGCAGTGAACCGTGCAATTCGTGATCAGGAGTCAAAATGAGTAACCGCCACCTTCGCTTAACGTTCCCTGAAGCTCAGGTTTCAGAGCCGGTTATCTATCACGTCGTGAAGGATTTCAATGTGGTGCCGAGCATTCGTCGCGCAGCCATTGAAAACCATTTCGGTTGGATGATTGTGGATTTCTCTGGCGAGAATGCTGACATTGATGCTGCTGTGGCGTACATGGAAGGCATTGGCGTGGAAGTCACCTCAGCTGAAGGCGACATTCTGGCCGGCTAGTTCGACATTATTTTCAAGTGAAAGCGTTGGTTGGTTAACCAGCGCCTTCATTCTTGTTTAAGGCTGCGTCATGTTTTCACCTCCAAATCACTAACTCAGACGTTCCAGATATTTCGGACATTGGGCTGAAAGCCGTTGCTACACATGGATATTTTGAGCATGCGGGTAATTGTGGGCTATATCCCAATATGTTTTTTGGGCGAATCCAATGCGTTTCCTCGGCGTTTCGCTTTTGTTCATTGTCTGTGCGCCTGCTTATGGTCGTAAAGAACTCTCCCATACGACTAAATCGCCAAGAGGTTAGCAATGCACATAACGAATGTTTCTTCCCGCAAAGTACTAGGCACTATCGCAACGTCGGCTGCCCTGGTGGCCGCAACTGTTCTGCCTGCTCAGGCAAAGGCCGTCCCGACTCCTAAACCTTCGAGCTCAAGTGTCGCTGACACTATTGCTGCCCACGAATCACCTGCCGCTTCCCGCGCTGCGATTCGTGTGGCTCTCAAACTTCGTGTTGTTAATGTTGCCAAATCTCGTGATGCCAAGGGGCGTTATATGCCTGGCGGCACTGGCCCGTGGTCGTTTGACTGTTCAGGTTTTGTGGCCTGGTCGTGGAAGCAGATTGGTGTGGAGTTGCCGCATAACGCTGCAGCCCAGTTCAAAGCAACCACACACATCAAAGCCAGCGCACTCCAGCCCGGCGACCTTGTCTTTACCGGCAACAAGTCCGGCGGCATAAATCACGTTGGGATCTACGTGGGTAACGGCATGATGATTCATGCGACCAACCCTGGTGCGAGTCAAAAGAATCAGGTGCGTTTGACCCCAATCACAGCTAAGTGGCTTCACATCAAGGGTTACGGTCGCGTCAAGTTCTAATTTCGGACATTTCAGACGGTTTTCATGCTGTTTCTGAGTGTTCATCTCTAGCGGCGACATAAACGCCTAGTTCACCCATATCCTGTGGTTAAGCAATCATCTGCGTTTTGGGAGTCCCCGTGGTCAGCACAAAAGTTCGGTCGTTTTCAGCATCAACAGCCATCCTGGCGCTAGCGGCCTCAATGTTCGCCGCCGCCCCAGCACAGGCGGCCCCTGGGTACGTGTCGAACCCAATTTTTCAAGAACTGGCCGCCGACGTGGCGTACACAAACGCTTTGCTGGCATCCGATTCGGCTGGAACATCAGAGGTTGAATCCGATTACTACTCGCACACCGACATGGGCGTTAATCAATATCGATCCCTAACGAATATGCGTTTCAATAAATACAGTTCAGTCATCATCGGTTCGTACCAACCGTGGGATGCCGCGACTCAGACCTACGTCAACTCTTCGGAAGGAACTCAGGTTGCAGGATACGACGACGGATCCTCAACGTCATACGTGAGTCTTTCCCTGTTTGGTACATCCATGTTGACACAGGTACTGGCCCGTCTTAACAAGCCAACAGCCACTTTTGCGACAACTGGTTACAACATGAATGTGTTGCACATTGACTCTTTGCATCCTTCGGTAATTCGCGCAAACAGCTTGGGAGGCAGTGATTCGCAAGGCATTTTGTTGAGCTTGGATTACGCAACAAAGAATGGGTCTCCGACTGACATCCAGGTGAACTCAGATTCCCCAAATCCGGGTGAGAAAACTTTTACGTTTAATGTTGAGTCGCAGTTCGGTGGATTTTCGTTCACGTACGTTGTCAATGCTGATTCCACTGTTTACAGCGCACAAGTGGACGAGTTCACCAAGGACTTGAGTGGACAGTGGGCCGCTTTCCCAAATGGAACAACTATGGAATATTTCAATGAGTTCAACGGCACCTCAGCTCTTGACTCGATGATGCCATCGGATGCTGTCACGGTTGATGTCGATGCCTTAATGGCAATGCTGAGCCGGGTTGACGGTGAACGAAATGCCACGCCACGCGCGAACTCGATTGCTCTCGGCGCGCGCGTTGCTGCCAAGAAAGCCAAAGGCAAAGCTAAGAACAAGGTCACAGTTG
>CANGDT010000038.1 GCA_947452755.1 Actinomycetota bacterium | reverse complement strand
CGTTGAAGTCGTGGCTACGCACCTTGCCGTTGGAGGATAGTTAATGCGTGCCGTTGGCGAACACATGGACATCATTCTTGATTCCGTTGCACCACTTGAACCCCTTGAAGTTGGATTACTTGGTTCCGTTGGCTGTGTGTTAGCTCAAGATGTCACGACCTCAGATGAAGATGGCGTACACATGCTGCTCTCACGCGGCACCGCAATTGCACCCCGACACATCGCATTACTTGCCGCCGCCGGGTTAGGTCGCGTACTCGTACATCCCCGACCTCGCGTAGTAGTCATGACAATCGGTAGCGATTTGGCAAATCCAGGTACGAATCCTGAACTGCGACCAGACATCAACGGTGTCGCGTTGACCAGCGCATCAACTGCCCTTGGAGCGATGACTTTTCGAGTCGGTCCACTTGCCAGTGATGAAAATGAAATTCGCTCAGCGATTGAAGATCAACTTGTTCGCGCAGATGTCATCGTTGCAGCATGTGGCATCTCAGCCGCAGACTATGACTTACTGACCACCGTATTGCGCAGCATTGGCAAAGTGGATTTTGTGCGCGTAAGCATGCAACCTGGTGGGGCACAAGGCTTCGGCGTTGTTGGTCCAGACTCAACACCCGTATTCGTCTTGCCAGGTAATCCAGTTGGCGCATTGCTGTCGTTCGATATCTTCGTTCGCCCCCTGATCCGCCGATTAATGGGCCATACGAAACTGCATCACAGAATTGTGGAAGCGCGACTCAAGGAATCCATTGATTCAGTCCCTGAAGTCACGCAGTACATTCGTGCGCACCTATCTTCAACAGGTGGATCGTTTGCCGTTGAATCGGTTGAGAATAGTGAAGACCATCCACTTGCAGGACTGGGAACAGCCGATGCATTGATCATCGTGCCGAGTGGCACAAAGAGTCACAAGGCAGGCGAGACGGTCAACGTCATGCAATTGGACTCCCCAGGCACATCATGACTTCGTCCTGGCCAATTACCTTGCGCCACGGTGATGTGACACTTCGCCCACTCCGTACCTCTGATGCTTATCGATGGCAACAGATTCGTTCTGCAAACCAGGATTGGCTCAGCGAATGGGAAGCAACATCTCCATTTCCTGATGCTGAACTACCGCCAACGTTTCGGCAAAGCACCAGACGCATGCGAAAGGACGCCCGCGAAGGGCGCTGTATGCCATTTGTTGTTGAATACCAAGGACAATTCGTTGGACAGTTGAATGTGTCCGACATAATTTACGGTGCATTGCGTGCTGCTCACTTCGGATATTGGATTGATGAAGAATTTGCTGGCCGAGGAATCATGACAACCGCAGTGGCACTCGTCACAGACCATTTACTTTTCGAGTTGAAGCTCCATCGCGTTGAAGTTGCCATTCGACCTGAAAATATCCCGAGCAACAAGCTGATTCACCGCCTTGGATTCCAATACGAAGGCACACGAAAAGCGTTTTTACACATCAATCACCAATGGCGCGACCATCACATCTACGTCATGATGCGCGAAGATCTAGTCGCGCCACTCACCTCGACGCTATCTGCGCAATAAATTTTTGCTGCGGACGAAAACCGACACGACACCTAAAAAGTGGCTCACTACATGGGTTTTGGGTGAATTACATATATCGTAATGACCTATGACGGCCGTCCTGTATCTGATTGTGATTGCGATGTGGGCCGTCGTTCTCGTTCCGATTTGGCTCAAAGGTCACGACAACGCACAGCTCGAGAAGAAACTTGCGGCCCTTGGTGAAGCAACGCCGAAATGGCGCATGCGTCAACGTGAAGAACTATCACCAGCTCAACGTGCATTTGTTCGCCGCCGCCGCACGCTGATGGGCTTGTTAACTGCCGTCATTGCATCGGTATTGCTCTCAGCCTCTGGTGTCGTTTCAATTTTTGTCGTCGTACTTCCGGTGGGTGCACTTGTTGCTTTTGTTGCTGCCGCTGTGCGCAAGGCGCGAGTTGAAACTGCACGCGGTGTGCGCACTGTTCAGGCGCGCGTCACACAACGAGCCGCTTCGACACCTCAGCAGGCAAGCTCACCAGTAGTTGCTTCTGCACAAACACAAATTGCCGAGCCCGTCAATCCGCGCGCATGGCGTCCGTCAGAAGCGTACGTTCCTGGCTACGTCACTGCGCCACGTGCGACACCACAGCCGCGTGTGCTTGATGCACAAAAGCCGTGGACTGCTGACGACATGCTGGAGCAGGCTGCTGTATTGCGCGCAAATAGAAATGCGCGAGTGAAAGAAGCTCAACTTCGTCTTGAAGAAGCCCGTGCGCTTGCAATGGAAAAGTCACGCAAGGCAGCGTTGGCCGCGGCCGATCGCCAAGCACAAATTCAACAGGGCATCGCTGAACAACAGCAAAGAGCTGCTGGCGAATAGCCCCAACAATTTCATGATCTACGCCGGTAACAATGGGCGGATTGTCATGGCATAAAACAGTTGCTCGTATTGTTGTAGGTAACAGGGAGACAGTGATGGAATCTACTTTCAAAGTTCAAGGTATGACATGTCAGCATTGTGTCAATGCGGTAACTGATGAATTGTCCGCGATACCTTCTGTCAGTGCAGTTGTTGTAGACCTCGACAATGGCTCGGCAGTGGTGACATCTGAAAATGAAATTCCACTTGAGCTTGTGCGCGCCGCTATTGATGAAGCGGGCTACGAATTGATTTCGCAGTAACTCATGTCGTCCATGCGACCCATCGAACTCAGCGTTGGTGGAATGACGTGCGCATCGTGTTCGCGTCGAGTGGAAAAAGCTTTACAAAAAATTGATGGCGTTGTTGCCGATGTAAATTATGCAACTGGTTCGGCTTATCTTCAGGTTCCTGAAAACATCGAGCCACAGCACCTGCTAGATGCAGTTGAACGTGTTGGCTATAGCGCGCAACTCAGTGGTAAAGCAGTAGAACTTTTCGGCATTCATGACTTTTTCCTTCGCCTAGTTGTTGGAGCAGCACTCACAGTTCCCGTGATGGCACTATCGATGGTTTCGAGTTTGCAGTTTGATGGATGGCAATGGTTGGTTGGGCTGTTAGCGACACCAATTGCGACATGGGGTGCGTGGCCATTTCATCGAGCTGCGTTCGTGAATTTACGTCACTCTGCCGTAACCATGGACACGTTAGTCAGCCTCGGTGTTGGAGTTGCTTACCTATGGTCGGTCTGGGCATTGTTCTTCACCATGGCTGGTGACATTGGAATGAAAATGTCGTCGTCTCTGGTGGCAACTTCTGTCAACGGAGACGCGTTATTTTTCGAAGTGGCCAGTTCAGTCACCACTCTTGTGGTGCTCGGAAAATATTTGGAACATCGCGCTCGGGCCCAGTCGTTGCTTGCCCTGGAAAACTTGGCCAGCCTCAACCCTCGCAGTGCCATGGTGTTACGTGATGGACATTTTGTAGAAGTGCTCATCGAGGATGTCGTTGTCGGTGACACCGTTTTCGTTAGTGCAGGTTCGCAGATTCCCGTTGATGGCACAGTTTTGGAAGGCAATGGCTTTGTTGACAAGTCGCTCGTCACCGGCGAATCACTTCCAGTGGCAGTGCAACCTGGCGCGAGTGTCATCGGAGCTACCGTGCTCCTCGATAGTTCATTGGTTGTTTGCGCCGATGCGGTTGGTCGTGACAGTGTGCTTTCCGGAATATCACGCCTAGTGCATCAAGCACAATCCGGAAAAGCAGAAGTGACGCGCCTAGTCGATCGGGCCAGTGAAGTTTTTGTTCCAGTGGTTGTGCTTTTAGCGGCAGGCACTGCACTGGTGTGGTTCCTTTCAAGTCATAATCCTTCGACTGCGATCTCAGTTGGCATCGCAGTGTTAGTAATTGCATGCCCATGTGCCTTGGGCCTTGCCACGCCCACTGCACTGCTTGTTGGTACAGGGCGAGGTGCTCAACTTGGAATTTTGATTCGTGGTCCGCATGCAATTGAATCAAGTCAACGCATCGACACAATATTTTTGGACAAGACCGGGACACTCACAAATGGGCATATGAGTGTTGCTGGACTTCACTCGACAATTGCTGATTCCGAGTTGTGGCCAATTGTTGATGCACTTGAGGCGTCGTCGACGCATCCATTGGCAACGAGTTTGCGTAGTCATGCATATTCGTTGGGATACACCCACGAACCGGCTGAGAAAGTGCATGTCATTAGCGGATCAGGCGTTCAAGGTTTAGTGGATCGTCACCCATGTGCACTGGGATCGGTGTCGTGGCTTGGTGTGCCACCTGGAGAATTGGCAGACGCCGCTGAGGCCTTTGCTGCACAAGGTTTCAGTGTTGTGGTCGTCTATCGCGATGCGTATGCCATCGCAGTTATAGGGCTTGCGGACACAGTGTCTGACACTTCGCGCACAGCGATTGCGCGCCTTCGCGCCATGGGTGTCCGGCCTGTTGTGATCTCTGGTGATCAGGAAGTTGCGGTCATGAGTGTTTGTGCTGAACTTGGAATTACGTCTTACTTCGCCCAGGTGTCTCCCCAAGAAAAGCTGAACCATGTGGTCGACGCGCAATCCCAAGGTCACATTGTGGCAATGGTTGGCGATGGGGTAAATGACGCAGCAGCGCTGGCAAAAGCCCATATGAGTATTGCAATGGGAAGTGGAACTGATGTAGCTGCGAGTTCGGCGGATGTTGTCCTTTTGAACTCGAATATGAATGCTGCCGTTGATGCACTTCAGCTTTCGCAAGCCACTATGAGCACCATCAAATTTAATTTGTTTTGGGCTTTTGCCTACAACATTGCCGCTATTCCGTTAGCAATGTCCGGTCGACTTGGTCCAATCATCGGATCGGGTGCGATGGCATTCTCAAGTGTGTTTGTCGTAACGAATAGTTTGCGCCTGCGCAATTTTCATTCGTCACATTAAATCCAGGACGGGAACCACATGCGCGCATGCCATGAGTCATATGGCAGTGAGTGCGCAACGTACAGCGGAAAGAAATAGTAGGCGAGCACGACGGCGACCGTCAGTGTGACAAGCGCCGGCCAACGAAGTCGCACGGGTAATTTGCTTCTGACAAGTTGTTTGTTGAGGAGCCACAATCCAATTGCTAATCCCATGACCATGTAGGGAACAAAGACAACCGAATAAAAAGTGAAAACCGTCCGATGCGCAAAAAAGAGCCACGGAACCCAGCCTGCGGCAAACGCCACAACAATCGGGGTTGCATATTCGGTGCGAGTTTTCACTGCAATCACAATGAGTGCCAGTATCGCGAGCACCCCACCCCACCAAATAACCGGGTTACCCAATGGGAGAACTTCTTGTGCGCATGCTTGGGCACCGCATGTAGCTGCGCTTTCGTAAAAAAAACTTGTTGGACGAATCATCAGTGGCCAACCCCATGGATTAGCCGCGTAACTATGTGGACTGGTCAGATGAGTATGAAAAGTCAACATGTCATGGTGGTAGTGCATTAATGACACGAGTGACTGAGGCAACCACGAATGCGCATCATTGTCTTGTGCCCAATGACGATTCCACCCTGTCGTCGAACGGAACCAGCCAACCCAACTTGCGATGTAAATTGTGATGATTGCAAACGGCATTGTCAGTGCTGGCAATAGATCTTTGCGTAGCCAAGCATTGATGTGACTTTGTGGATGGGTGACGGCTCTTGTTTCGGCATCCCACCACAGCATCAACACGCCAAAAGCAACCGCGAAATACAAGGCACTCCATTTTGTTCCGCAGGCAATCCCGAGGAAAAGCACCATAAGCCAGCGCCATTTGTGCGTGCCAGCCGTTGGTGCCACGAATGTTCCGTCTTCACTGAATCGGGCTTCATGCGCAAAATGTTCTCGCACACTGTCGCGATCAAGTATGAGACAACCGAATGCGGCTAAGACAAAGAGTGACAGTGGTGTATCTAACAGCGCCGTTCGACTCATCACAATATGCAGACCGTCGATTGCTAAGAACGCGCCAGCAAGTGTGCCAACGAAATTTGAGCGAGATATTCGACGCGCAACTCGTGCTGTGATCAGCACAGTGAGGATTCCGCATAAAGCAACTGCGATACGCCACCCAAATGGTGTGGCCCCAAAAAAATGTTCGCCACTTGCGATGATCCATTTGCCGATAGGTGGGTGCACGATGTACGAAGGATCGTTAGTGAAAAGTCCAGCGGTGATTTGGCCATTGGATTTCAATAGCAGTGCATCGGCACCTTCTACGGTTTTATGTTCAACACCAAAGGTGAGAAGTGACAGCGCATCCTTGACGTAGTACGTCTCGTCAAAAACGACAGCGTGAGGTGATCCCAAGCGAGGTAAACGAAGCAGCGCTGCCAAAAGAGTTACGGCAATCGGACCAATCCAGCCGAATAATCCGCCACGTGGCATCCGACGTGGGGCATATCGTTTTTGTGCGATGGCCAGCGCCTGGTCGATTGTTACTTCTGCGGCTATTTCGTCCGCGGTTCCTTCATTCGAAGGCGGCACCTCGTTATCAAATGAATCTGGGACTGGCGCCTGGATGCTCACACGACCAAGGTACAGGTAGAACTGCATAGGTTATGTGCGAAGTACGAGAAGATGGAGGCATGTCCGGAAACCTGTATCTCGCTGCAACTCCAATTGGAAACGTTGCGGATGCATCGTTACGTTTGCGTGAAGTGCTGGCTTCCGCTGACGTCATTGCAGCTGAAGATTCGCGCCGCGCCCACCGGCTTTTAAAAGACCTTGGCATCACCGAGCACGGGCCAATCGTGTCGTTCTATGACGCGGTAGAAGAGGCGAAGAGCCCAGAACTTGTTGCGCGCGTGCTTGCTGGCGAAACTGTCATCATGATTTCGGATGCTGGAATGCCGTCAGTGAGTGATCCTGGTTATCGCTTAGTGACCGAAGCAATTGCGCGCGATGTGCGAGTCAGTGTCATTCCTGGTCCGTCTGCTGTACTGGCTGCGCTGGCTCTGAGTGGTTTGCCAGTTGACCGGTTTTCTTTTGAAGGATTCTTGCCGCGTAAATCGGGTGAACGAAAGTCAGCAATGTCTGGCTTAACGCATGACACGCGGACAATGGTTTTCTTTGAGGCCCCTCATCGACTGGTTGCAACATTGCGGGATATGGCTGAAGTTTTTGGTGATGATCGTCAGGCAGTTGTTTGCCGGGAACTTACAAAAACTTATGAGGAAGTGGTTCGCGGAACTTTGGGTGAGCTTGTGGTGTGGAGTGACCGAGAAATTCTGGGCGAAATCACAATTGTTTTGGCTGGACGTACCCACGTTGAACAAACGACTGCGTCAGATTGGGTTGCGTTGGTTGCCACCCGGGTTGAGTTAGGCGTTTCACAGCGGGATGCGATTGCAGAGGTGGCTCGGGAACTCAATGTTCCTAAGCGAGATGTTTATGATGCGGTGTTATCAGCTCGAAAGGGATCTTGATTCTGCATTGATTTGTAGGTTCTAGACTTATCTCATGACTCAGCCCGCACAGCAGAAGGCGTTTTACCTAACAACGCCGATTTATTACGTCAATGACGCCCCACATATTGGGCATGCGTACACGACGGTTGCTGGTGACGTCATGACCCGTTGGCATCGGGCAGCGGGTGAAAATGTGTGGTTTTTGACCGGCACTGACGAACATGGCCAAAAGGTCCTACGTACTGCTGAGGCAAATGGACTCGCTCCGCAAAAATGGGCTGACAAATTAGTAACAGATGCCTGGTTGCCGGTTCTTGATGTCATCGATGCAGCTAACGATGATTTCATTCGCACCACCCAGGATCGTCACATGGCTCGGGTGCAACGCTTTTTAAGTTCGTTGAAAGCCGCAGGACATATCTATGAAGGTTCGTACGAGGGTCCGTATTGCGTTGGTTGTGAGGAATTCAAACTTGCTGGTGATTTGATTACTGATGACTCTGGCGCGCAATGCTGTCCGATACATTCAAAACCAGTCGAGCAGGTCAGTGAAACAAATTGGTTCTTCCGTCTTTCAGCGTTTACCGATCAACTGATTGCACACTACGAAGCAAACCCCGGCGCAATTCGTCCAGAGTCGGCGTACAACGAAGTGATGTCTTTCTTACGTTCGGGACTTCAAGATTTGTCCATTTCGCGCTCAACATTTGACTGGGGAATTCCTGTTCCTTGGGATCAGTCCCAAGTTGTGTACGTATGGTTCGATGCGTTGTTGAACTATGCAACTGCAGTGGGCTTAGGTGACGAACCCGGGACCCCTGGCGCTGAAAAGTTTGCACAAACATGGCCTGCTGATGTGCACCTTGTTGGTAAAGATATTTTGCGCTTCCACGCAATTATTTGGCCAGCAATGTTGATGGCTGCAGACCTGCCGCTGCCAGGGTGCGTTTTTGCTCACGGCTGGTTACTCGTTGGTGGCGAAAAAATGAGCAAGAGCAAGCTCACAGGTATTTCGCCACAAAGCATCGTCGACCTTGTCGGTTCGGATGCATTCCGTTACTACTTCCTGCGGGCAATTATTTTTGGTCAAGATGGTTCGTTCTCATGGGAAGACCTCGTTGCGCGTTACACATCCGAACTTGCCAATGGTCTGGGTAACTTGGCTAGCCGCGTTCAAGCCATGGTCGGTAAATACTTTGATGGCTTACTTCCAGCACCAGGTACTTACACTGAGGCTGACCTCGCAATTCAAAACCTGTTAATCACAACCACAAAAAATACGGATCATGCAATTCGCGATTTTGACTTCCAAACAGGAATCGTTGCGGTTAAAGAATTCATTGACGCAGTTAACCTTTACGTCACCGAACAACAACCATGGGTAATTGCCAAGGGTGAAGATGCCGCCAGTCAAGAACGCTTAGCAACAATCCTCTACACAATTTGTGAATCACTCCGAGCAATTGCGGCCCTCTACCAACCAATCATGCCCAAGAGCATGGCCACTCTGTGGACTGAAATTGGTGCCGAAGCATCAGGTGCAAGTCACCTGATCTCAGACATTGCAACATGGGGTCAACTCAAGCCAGGAGTTGGAATCATCAAGGGCGAATCAATGTTCCCGCGTATCGAAGAGCCAGAGACGATTTAAGGCTCGCGCAGAGTTTTTTGGATCAAAGCTGCAAATGCTCGGCCGCCAGCCGGTGTTAAGTGCACTCCGTCCGGCACAAAGTAAGCCTTGTGCCCTTTAGATGTTTGATACCAATTTGCCAACCGTGCGTTGGGGTAGCGACTCACAATCAGCGAGATTGCACGATTGGTTTGCTTCATCCAAACTCGGGGAACTTGCACGTTCACCACAACAACACGACGTCGATCTTTGAGCGCCGCCAAAATTGGTACCAGGTCCTTGGATGTCACTAACCCATTTGTGCCCATGTGGATCACGATGTCTTGACTCAGACGGTTTTGTGCACGGCGCAACCTAATTCGGTTTGCAATCTCGTAAGGCTGACGGCCCACGGCCGCATCGATAGAAATTCGACCTAACGTAGATTTCAATGCATCATGGCCGCTGAGTACAACTGAGTCACCAAAGATTGCTACCTTGCCAATTTTGGCAACGATGATTGGTTTAACCGCGTGCACTTTGGTTGGATCGGGCTCACTTTGAGATGCTGTCGTACTCGGTGCAGGAATCGTCGACGAACTGACATTGGTTGGTGTAGGCGTAGGCGACACGGTTTCGGTTGGGTCTTCATCAACAGTTGTGATGCCACCGAGCGCTGACACAAGAGTTGACGTTGGACTTGGCGCAGTGAGTACGCCAACCAGACTCACCACAATCAGCATGACGCTGGACGCACCCAATGCAATGGCTGGCAATGACGGCCGTGGAAGCCCAGCAATTTTCAACTCATCAATTTTTTGCCCGATGATTCCTTGTCGTATTGGCATCTCGATGAATCGGTAACTCACTTCAGTGAAAACTACGAGCAGTCCCACGCGAATGATCAGCCCCGTTAATGGAGCAACATCGATGTCTACACCTGGGCGTAGCAACTGAAAAATGGGCCAGTGCCACAAATAGAGTCCGTAGGATCGCTCACCGAGCCACTTCAAAGAGCGGTGTCCTAATGCTTTTCCCAGCCGAGTAGCTGGGTGCGCAATGATGGCAATCCCTATAGCGGTGGCAATCGACAGAACGAGGAAGCCGTACCGATAAAGCCACACAGTCAGTTCATCGGCGCGGATAAAGAAGTAGGCGATTGTGCCCAGCGACACCAAGCCGGCAATATTCATCGCTGCGGCGCGATCCGGGGTCAGAATCGAATTCAAGCGATCGGCTCGCCACACTGCGGCCAGGACACAGCCAACAAGCAATCCGCTTGCATGTGTGTCTGTTCCGAAATACACACGGCTCGGATCATGGGGAATGGGGTAGCCATTTCGGACCGAGAACCACCACATCAAACCTGTTGAGGCGACGATACCCACGATGCTGACGATGATGATCGCTGTTCGAATCCGATTACGAAAGAATTTCATCCGCGACAAGCCGATAATCGCAAGTGGCCACACGATGTAGAACTGCTCTTCAATCGCTAAAGACCACATGTGTTGAAAAAGTGGTGGACGAGACATGTTGAGGAAGTACGACTGCTCAAAGACAATGTACGACCAATTCAAAACGAACGTGAGAGCCCACGGCAAGTCACGTCGAACTTCGTAGGCTGCATCTGGAACCCAAAGCCCAGTCACAATCACGCACACCAAGATGACTATGGCTAATGCGGGGACAATGCGACGTATTCGGCGAATGTAGAAAGAAGGGCGGTCGATAAATCCGGTGAGTTCTATTTCATTAATCAGAAGCGAAGTTATAAGGAAACCGGAGAGAACGAAGAAAACATCGACGCCCAGAAATCCACCGTTCAGGATGCCCAAGTCTGAGTGATAGAGCACTACCGCGAGAACCGCGATACCGCGTAAGCCATCAAGGCCCGCAATACGCTTCAACTCTGTTCTCCCCGTGAGTACCTTTGTTGGAGACGCACTGCCAACGTGAACTACAGGCTAACCTAATCACCGCTAGCGTTGGAGCGTGACCGTGGCTAAATCTGACGAACTTTCCGTGTTGCCTCTGGCGGGCCATATTGTTGACACGCATTGTCACATGGAAATTTCATACGACGATGAACATGTCCCTGAGCCTGTTTTCATCGCACTTGCCCGCGCGAAAGCAGTTGGCGTCAGCACCGTCATTCAAGTTGGCTGTGATGTTGCCAGTTCTCGTTGGGCTGTCCAGACGGCGCGTGAATTTCCGGATGTCTGGGCAACTGTGGCGCTGCACCCAAATGCTGCTGCGCACGATCCGCACCTTGATGAGTCCCTATCGGCTATTCGCGAGTTAGCCGCGCTACCGGAGGTCCGTGGGTTGGGTGAAACAGGTTTGGACTATTTCCGCACCGAACAGACCCAGGCAGCAGCGCAACATACATCTTTTAGAGCCCACATCGACATTGCCCGTGAAGTCGGCAAGCCTGTGATTATTCATGACCGTGATGCCCATGATGATGTGATTTCTACTCTGTTGAACTACGGGGCCCCGGATGTTGTCGTATTTCATTGCTTCTCAGGTGATGCCGCGATGGCGAGAATTTGCGCGGACAACGGGTGGTACATGTCCATCAGTGGAGTTGTGACTTTCAAGAATGCCCAGGACTTACGTGCGGCTGTGGAAGTGATTCCGGACGAGTTGTTGCTTGTCGAGACGGATTCCCCGTTCTTGACCCCTGTTCCACAGCGCGGGCGACCCAATAATTCAAGCAATCTTGTGCACACCGTAAGGGCTATTTCGGGGGTCCGGGGGCAGTCCGAAGAGCGGGTTTGTGAACTACTTTTTTCAAATTCCACAAGGGTTTTTGGCCCTTTTTAGGGTTTGTGGATTTGGCGTGTCGCCCTCATTCTGGGGTACCCTAAGGGGGTTAGGCACGAAACGCCGAAGTCATCGTCAGGGGAAGTCATGTCACAAGCTGGTCGCCATCGCGCGCCTGGGCGCCATGCCAAACCTAAGACACGTAACCCCAAAAAATGGCTGACTCCCGCATTCGCAACATTCTTAGTTCTAGCAATTTCGGGTAGCACCTACAGCCACCGTTCGGCCAACATTCCATCGGCTGCGCCAACAATTAACCCGACGGCGCTGAAGGTTGAGTCACTGGCAGCTTTTGGGGCGAACACTTTGGACCAATCCAAGACGATTGTGACCAAGCCCGTTCCTACGAAATTCACTGTGAAAGTTGTTAAGGATCCCAATCTGGCAGCTGGCGTAAAGAAAGTTGTCACCCCAGGTCGTAACGGCGCTGCGGTAGTTAAATATTTAGTTTCTCGCGTTAACGGCAAGGAAGTCAGCCGTAGCGTTCTGTCTCGCAAGGTTATTGCTGCAGCCCGTCAGCAAGTTGTAGTGCAAGGCATTGGAGATCCGAATAAGACCCAGGCAGCTTTGAATGCTGCTGAGGCAAACGTTGACAGTGTCGATGGTGCGCAACATTTTGCAAAACTTTATATCGCTGACAAGTATGGCTGGTCAAATAATCAGTTCTCTTGCCTTGTGGATTTGTGGAATCGCGAATCGCATTGGCGGGTTGGCGCACACAATGGATCAGGTGCTTATGGAATTCCGCAAGCGTTGCCTGGACAAAAAATGAGCAGTGCTGGGGCAGACTGGAAAACCAATGCGGCAACCCAAATTCGTTGGGGTGCAAGCTACATCGAGAATCGTTACGGCACACCATGTGATGCGTGGGCTCATTCCAATGCCACTGGTTGGTACTAACTCGTTGTTCGATTTCTGCTGGCGGGTGGCAAACGACATCCAGACCTCTTTGCCTGACGTGGGATTAGCACCATGACTGAACCACAACTTCTAGGTGCTGCACAAATACGCCAGCTTGCCGAACAACTATCCGTTACACCGACAAAAAAGTTGGGACAGAACTTTGTCATAGACCCCAACACTGTCCGGCGCATTGCCCAAGAAGCTCATCTTGAACCGAATGACATTGTTGTTGAAATTGGACCTGGCTTGGGTTCATTGACATTGGCAGTCTTGCCGCACGCGGACCATGTCCTTGCTGTTGAAATCGATACGTTGCTTGCGCGTCAATTGCCACTCACAATCGAAAAGTATGCGCCAGATTTTATTTCGCGGGTAACTGTCATCAACGATGATGCGATGACGATATCTGAGTTGCCTCGTCAACCTACGAAACTTGTCGCCAACTTGCCGTACAACGTGTCAGTGCCTGTTGTTTTGCATTTTTTGGAAAAGTTTCCATCGATTCGGGAGTGCCTTGTGATGGTGCAGGCTGAAGTTGCCGATCGGATGGCCGCAGGACCAGGAAGTCGAATCTATGGTGTGCCAAGCGTGAAGTTGGCTTGGTATGGCGATGTGACTAAAGCAGGTGGCGTTGGTCGTAACGTTTTTTGGCCCGCACCGAATGTGAACTCTGGACTTGTGCGCATTGTGCGTGGCGATGTCCCTGGCGGTGAAGAGTTACGTCGTCGCACCTTTGCAATCGTTGATTCGGCGTTCGGACAACGGCGTAAGACGCTTCGCTCGTCGCTCAATCAGGCCTTGGGAAGCTCAGCTGTTATTGAAGAGATCCTGGGCAAAGCTGGGATTGAACCTGGCTTACGCGGCGAACAGCTCTCCCTCGAGGACTTTGTCGCCATTGCCCAAGCCGCTGACGGCGTACAGTAATTGTTGTGTCTGAATCTGTCACAGTTCGAGTACCTGCCAAGGTCAATGTGTTTCTTGGTGTGGGGGAACGTGAGTTCAACGGGTACCACGATTTAGCGACAATTTTTCAAGCGGTCAGTATCTATGACGAAGTCACGGTCACGCGGTCCACTGAAATGGCACTCACCGTTACTGGGTCATACGCAGATGTCGTACCGACGGACGATACCAACCTCGCTTGGAAGGCCGCTGAACTTGTTGCCCAGGCTTGTGGCGAACGCGCCGCAGTTCACATCGAAATTTCGAAGAACATCCCTGTTGCAGGTGGAATGGCTGGCGGTAGCGCCGATGCTGCGGCTGCACTTTTAGCGTGTGACGAATTATGGAATGCGCACATTCCACGCGACCAGCTCGATGCGCTTGCTGCCCAACTCGGTGCTGACGTGCCCTTTATGTTGCATGGTGGATGTGCGCTGGGCCTAGGTCGTGGGGACTTGTTGTCGCCCATTATGACGCGCGGGAACTTTCATTGGGTGTTTGCAATGTCGACGGGTGGGCTCTCGACGGCGGATGTGTTTGCTCGCATTGACGAGTTGCGGCTCGACGATGATCAAGAAATAGATGTGGCAGTTCCTGAAGAGTTGATGTTTGCTTTGGCGCAAGGTGACGCAAAAGCGCTTGCTCGACACATGCATAACGATTTGCAACGAGCGGCAGTGGATCTGAAGCCAGAGCTTGCTGAAGTTCTGTCGTACGGCCGTCAATCGGGTGCGTTGGCGGCGATTGTGAGTGGCAGTGGTCCTACGTGTGCGTTCTTGGCGGGTTCTGAATCGTCCGCCATCGATTTGGTGGTGGCGTTGAAGTCGTCGGGGTTAGTTCGTGATGCTGTGCATGCTCATGGTCCGGTGCACGGTGCACGAGTAGTGCACCAGTAGGTTTCGTGCACGGGTAGTGCACCAGTAAGTTTCGTGCACGTGTAGTGCACGAGTAAGCCGTGTGTTTAACGTCGGCTGATGAGTCGTGGTGTTTGTTCGAGTCCCACGACACCGTTCCATACGAGGTTCACTAGGTGTGCGACTACTTCGTCTTTCTTGGTGTCGCGAGCGTCGAGCCACCATTGGCCGGTGAGCGCAACCATTCCTACGAATGCGTGCGCATAAATTGGTGCCATTTCTTTGGGGAAGCCTCGCGAGGTGAATTCGTTTGCAAGGCGTGCTTCTACCTGTACGGCTACGTCCGAAAGTAGGCTTGCAAAATTTCCACTAGCGGTTGCTACTGGGCTATCGCGTAACAAAATGCGGAACCCATCTGTGCTGTTTTCGATGTAGTCGAACAGTGCCATGGCGGCTTGTTCGAGGAGTACGCGGGGGTGCTCAGCGGTGAGTGCTTGGGT
>CANGDT010000037.1 GCA_947452755.1 Actinomycetota bacterium | reverse complement strand
GGCCTTGTCGCGAATTTCTGGGCCTTCTTCAGGTAGAAATGCGCCGTACCTTGTTGTACGCGACGCACGCGAAAGCGCTTTGCGGCGTTCCCTAATTTCAATAATTTGCTGACGCAATCCAAACAATCCGTTGCGGGTGTACATCACCGATGCCAGCATCATTGCGCCAACCAGCACGATGCGCCAAGGACCCCACGCAGTAAACCACTGGGTAATGAACACCACGATGACTGTGCCGATAACAGCGCCTTCTGCCTTACCGAGACCACCAATCACAATCATTGCTAGCAGCAACAAAAGCTGATCAAGACTAAACAGGTTCAGTGATGTACCACCCGTGTATGTCGCATAGAACGCGCCAACGAAACCGAGTGCAGCCGAGGCAATCAGGAAGACAAGCATGCGAATTTTTTGAAAATCAATTCCGATTGCCTGAGAGAACGATTCATCTTCTCGAGATGACTGCGCTGTGCGAAGTAATATTCCGATTCGTCCTCCGGTCACAATTCGGAAAACCGCCAGCGACAGCAATAGCACTGCAAATGCCGCAAAGTAGTTGAGCGACTGCCCTGCCAAAGTGTGAGTCGCTTCCTCCGAAACAATTCGATCAGCTCCGAAAAGCGCACCGTTGAACTGACCACCAAGGGCCTTGTCCTGAGTGATGTAACTACGAATAAACTCCGATAATCCAAGAGTCAGCAGAGCGTAATACATGCCGTCAAGACGTCGTGCAGGAATACTGATGATAAACCCGAGTAACGCACCAAACAACGTGCCAACTACCAGCATCACTGGCCAGTGAATGTGCCGAGAAATACTCAAATACGTCGCTGCGTAGGCACCGACACCCACTGTTGCCATGCTGGCGAAGGACTGCAGACCTGCAGTTCCGATGATCAGCGTCCAGAACACATTGACTGCGGCATAAAAGCAGATGATTCCAAAAATTGAGAACACACGCTCTTTACCGCTGATGATTGGAGTGACAAGCAAGACAAGTAGTCCAAAAGTCCAAAACAATGGTTTCTTATCTCGCAAAATTAATTCGCGCTTCAAAGTCTTTGGGTTATAGCGACCTTCGAAACGCAGGAGCGGACGCTTCGTAAATGGAACTCGCACACGTCTGAACAAAGACTCAGTGCGCACTGGCCAATGTGGAATCAGGCGTCGACGACCAATGGATGCCTTACTCACGGACATCCTCCAATACGCCACCAAGGCCACGTGGACGGAACGCCAAGATTGCAATCACAAGGCCAAACTGAACGAATGGAACAAGTGATTGCTTTGTGTATCGCGCCGTCGCAGCTTCAGCAAGACCCAACAAGACCGAGGCAGCAACAGTTCCTGGAATAGACCCAAGCCCACCTGCCAACGAAATAATAAGACCCACTGTCAACGGCGCTACACCTGATCGAGGGCTAACAAAGAATGTTTGAGCAAGCATCACTGATGCAAGTCCGGACAATGCGCCACTGATTGCTAATGCGACCATTCCGGTGGTGCGCACCGATACACCGACCATGTTTGCACCCATGGGATTCATCATCATGGCGCGCATTTGCAAACCTCGACGACTACCACGCATCCAGAACGTGACGATGGCCATCACCAATGTTGCAACGATGATTGTGCCGACCTGACCATATGCAATGCCGTGCGATCCAATGTGCATGCGCTTAACACCAAAAAGTTGCGGAAGCGGCTTGTTTTGCGGTCCAAACAGAATGATGAACAGCTGGGTACCAATAACACTGATTGCCAATGTGGCAATCAAGCCGCGCACTGGGAAATTCACGCGGTCATGTAAAGGCAGAAATGCCAAGAGCCCAACGAGGAGGCCGGCAAGTGCAGCAGTCAACATTCCGACTAAGACAACGCCAACCATCAATGCATTTCCGGTATGGACGTGCTGATGTTTGCCCATCCACTGGGTGAACTCATAGGCGCCATAGCCACCAGCGGTGAACACAAAGCCTTGCGCCAAGTTCAACATGCCGATACTCGACCAAGTCAACGAAATACCAATAGCGACAAGCCCGTACATCGAGGCCAGTACCAATGCGCTTACTAATAACTCAATCATGACAACTCCGCCGAAGGTGGAAGGTCGCCAAGTGCTTCGCCAACATCTTCTTTCAGCTCGCCTGCATGCATTCCAAGAATTCGGTCACATCGGCCAGTTAACAGAGGCAAGTTCTGTTCGGCAATAACCATGGCTCCATCACCAAGATCAATTTCGCAGAGGGCTGCGACGAGCGCCGTTGAAATTTTCGGCGCAAGACCAAGTGATGGCTCGTCAACTAAGTACAACTTCGCATCGGCCATAAGCGCGCGACCTACTGAAACCATTCGTCGTTCACCACCGGAAAGAGTTCCAGCTGACTGCTTTAAGCGACTCGCGAGGGGCGGAAAAATATCCAGCCCGGCCTCGCGACGCTTTTTGCGTTGGCGCCATGCACCTTGGGTGTAGGCGCCACTTTCCAAATTTTCAGCCACGGACAGCCCAGGAAAAATTGCATCCCCCTGAGGCGCGATCGCGATACCTGAGCGGACAATCTTGGGAGTATTACGACCCACACCGTGTGTCCTTCGACCACCAATCTCGTTGCCCAAGAATGAAATTGACCCGTCTTGCCAACCTGTCATTCCAACAATGGTGCTGATCAAAGTTGTTTTGCCATGACCATTCAATCCAACAAGACCTAATCGTTCACCGGCTTCAACCGTGAAGTTCAAGCTATGCAAGACACGCATTGTGCCGTAGCCAGCGGAGACTTCCCGCATTTCGAGCAGACTCATCTATTCACCCACCATTGCCGCTTCGACGGGAACGTCAAAGTAGGCGGCGCGAACTGCAGGCTCTCTAAAGACAGTTTCTGGCGGACCCTCAGCAATGATTTCTCCTACGTCAAGCACCATGACTCGCGAAGCCACCATGGCCAGCAATTCCAGTCGGTGTTCAATGATCAACACCGAAATTCCATACTCCTGTGCGAGCTTGCGCACGATGAGGTCAATTTCATCAATTTCTGATCCCGTCAAGCCCGAAGCAGGCTCATCAAGCAAAACGACTTTTGGTTCGCGGGCCAATAGGCACGCCAGCATAAGTTTGCGTCGCTCTAATGTTTCAAGAGATCCGTTCGGAGTGTCCATGTGCGAATTCAGATGGACGAATTCAGCAACCCACTCCATGCGCAAACGACTGGGCTTTGGATCAAATGCTTTACGAGCCGCTTTAAGCGTTTCACCAACGGTCAGAGTGGCGGGGACAACTGGTCGCTGAAAAGTTCGTACCAACCCGAGCTGCACGCGCTCGTGCATTGGAAGTTTCGAGACATCTTTGCCATCAAAAAGTACTTGCCCTTGATGGTTCGTGTTGCGACCAGACAACACTTCGAAAAGGCTAGTCTTGCCGGCCCCATTGGGACCGGCAAGACCTACAACCTCTGCTTGTTCAACACTGAGATTGACATCTCGAAGAATCTGACGACCCCCGAGCTCAAGGGCAATGTTGTGACAAGAGAGTACTGGCATAACTCTTACTGCATCCAAGCTGGCTTGACGAAGTCTGCTTCGTTTGAGCCATCTGGTGCGATGGTGACATGCTTGCCACCCTGCACCTGGTAGAAGTAGTGAGTTACACCGGCGTCGCCCGAATCAACCTGATCTGGGTATGCAGGTGTTGAGACATTTGAGAAATCCTCATGTCCGATAACACCGTCGTATGGGTTTGCCTTGATGTATGCATTCACACCAGCGAAGTCTGTTGGATCAACATTCTTCCAAGCCTCGGCAAGTACATGCACCGTGTCGTAGCACCAACCGGTGTAGACCATACCCATTGTGGTGTCGTCAACGCCGAACTTCGCCTGGTAAGCAGCGCGGAATGCCTTCTGCTTGTCATTTGAATTTCCTACGCCGATAACTGAACCCCAAACGAAGCCTTCAGCGGCTGCGCCTGCGATTTGCAAGTACTCAGGCTGTGATGGGCCGTACTGCAAGTACACAAGTGCGTTTGGTACAGGGTTGCCAGCAAACTGCTGTGAGAAGGATGCAAGTTCTGCACCGATCCAGTGGTCAACCATAATTGCGCCAGCTGGCTTAGCCTGAAGCTTTGCAAGTACGGGACCCCAGTCCTTGGTACCTGCAGTGATGTCGATGACCTGTCCAACTTTCCACTTGCCACCTGATGCGTTGATTGCATCAATGGTTGCCTGTGCAATGTTCTTGTTGTACGCCGTGTCGCCACGGATGATGTCAACAGTGTTGTTTGCAGGTGTCCACTTGCCTGAATCAGCAAGCTGCGACAAGAAGGTCACATAACCGGTGCCATAGAAAGTTTCAGCTGGATCCGAGAAGTAGTTTCCGTACTTCGTTGTATCAGCCTGCGCCATCTTGATTGCATCGATGTTCGTGTCACCGCTCATGTATGGAGCGCCGTATGCGGCAGCTGCATCAAGTGCTGGTGGTGGGATCAGCACGAATGCTGACTGGATTGCGGCAACGCCGTCAGCAGCAAGCTTTTGGAATGCTGATGTGATGCCTTCTGGTGTCAGGATGTCAATGTCGGTCACATCTAGTGCGAGTGGACGACCGTTGACGCCGCCTGCTGCATTGATTTCATCAATGGCAAGCTGAGTTCCATTCCAGCAGTCCTTGTGGTCAGCAATACCGGCTGGGCCTGACTGAGCGAATGGTGCACCGATGGTGATTGGTTCACCCGTTGGTGCTGCTGCTGGCTTGTCGGAGCTTGAGCTACCGCATGCTGCCAGAAGCGCTGCTGCAGAAATTAGTACCGCAGCCTTCGTGCCTTTACTGGTTCGAATCACAGTCGTCCTCCACGCATGTGAATGTGAGCGCGGGAACGCGCTCGGTTAGGGATAAGAGTGGCGGGAAAATTGCACTGGTGTTATCCGTCAAATGGCGGATATTTAATAAAAGTCAGGATTTTCGGCATTCTGGGGTCAGACAATCCCCAGCAAGACCCCGAGCAAGGGCACGGCGAAGCAACGATTTAGTTACGGAATGGTTCGTATCCGAATAATGCCCACATGACGGCTCAATATCTGCCACTATTCCCCCATGTCAGGTCTCACTGTCGAAAAGGCCATGGAGACGGTCGGTCGAGTTGCCGCCGCTACAACTGAAACCATGCCCGCCAACGAACGTGCGTCGATGGTTCTTGGCGAATTGCAAAACTTGATTCCGTTCGTTGCTGCCGAGATATTTTCTATTCACCCACTGACTGGCGAAGTTGCCCAACTTGCTGCCGAAGGTTACGACGACGAAGTTTTGGAAAGTTTGCACAGTCCACGGTTTTTTGAATTGATGGAAAGCCTGAAGCTCCCCGCGTCAGGTAAGCCAATCCGCATGAAAGATCTACCAGGAGATCCGCGCGACAACTGGGCAGTCGGCGACGTTCTCCTCCCTGCGGGCTACAACGAAGGCATGACAATGTGCCTCAAGACAGCGGACGGGCGAGTTACTGGCGTCATAAATCTTTCGACCGAATCAACTGAACACCCTTCTGACATTGCGCGCGACGCCGTAGCACATTTATGCACCGCACTTGCAAACATGGCAGATCAAACTCAATCAGGTCGCTGGATGGCAATGCTGATTGGTTCAGGAACGAGTGCCATCGGTTTAACGTCGACTGGCGATCCGATTGCAATTCCCGGGCTACCAGAGCACGCACTCTTGCAACCTGGTTCAGCGTTGATTCCGGTCGCACACCAGTCGGCCGCAATGAATTCATTCGGCTCGTTCATTTGGCCCGAAGCAAATGAAAACATGATGCGTGTACGCGTCCTGCCATGCAGCAACGAGAACCAAGCGATGTCCGCAGTTGTGTGCTTGGACAATGCCAACGTTGGTCCACTGTCATACCGCGAACTCGAAGTGCTTACCCTTGCGGCTAACGGGTTGAGCAACCTTGAGATTGGTGCCGCCCTTTCAATTAGTGGCCGCACTGTCAGTACCCACATCGAACACATCTTGGACAAACTTGGTGCCCCAAACCGCGCAGCTGCAGCAGCCCGCGCCATCGCCGAAGGACTAGTCCTTGGCAAAGTTAAGCGTTACGACAATTAATTGGCCGTCGCGCAATAAAGTTGAGGTGTTTAACCTCAGCACATAGGTAGGTCCAGTGACAGAGAATTCCGGCGCCACGCTCGGAAGTGAATCAAGCAACGACTCAGGTGACAAAGGCCTGCGGACAAAGAGCTTAGATCTTGCCTCGAGCATCGTCATCGGAATGTCATCGACCGCACCCGGCTATTCAATTGCGGCCTCTCTTGGCTGGATTGTTGCCTACGTGGCATATCAATCACCAGCGCTGGTACTTCTTGGCTTCATCCCAATCCTGTGCATCGCTTACGCATATCGCGAACTCAATCGCGAAACACCAGACTGCGGCACGACCTTCACTTGGGCGACGCGCGTTTTCAACCCGTGGGTTGGCTGGATGGGTGGCTGGGGTTACGTGACTGCAAGCATCATTGCAATGGCAAGCGCCAGCCAAATTGCCGGACAGTATTTCTATCTCATGTTTGGTGCTGACGGATTGGCTTCAAGTGCCGTCTGGGTTACTGCGGGTGGCGTTGCATGGATCATCATCTTCACCTGGGTTTCCTGGAAGGGCGTTGCAGTTTCGGCTCGTCTGCAGTACTGGTTCCTTGCTATCGAAATTGTCGTGCTCGTTATCTTCAGTGTTATTGCGTTAGTAAAGGTCTACGGTGGCACTGCCGCACCAACTGCCGTCAATCCCGACTTATCCTGGTTTAACCCATTCCAAGTGCGCACAGATTCAGGCAGCCTGGACTTCAGCGCAATCTCGGGCGGGTTATTGCTGGCCGTGTTCCTGTTCTGGGGTTGGGATAGTTCACTTTCGCTCAATGAAGAGACCAGCGAACCAGACAAGACTCCAGGACGCGCAGCTGTCATAAGTACTGTGCTTTTGCTTGCTGTTTACGCATTGACGGCAACAGCATGCTTGGCTTATGCCGGCGCTGATCCGTTGAACGAAAGTGACGATGTCCTCGCTGAGATTGGTGCACTGGTGCTCGGCACACACTTCGACAAGATGCTGATCTTTGCAGTTCTCACTTCAGCGGCTGCAACAACACAAACCACAATCATGCCAACAGCGCGCACATTGCTATCCATGTCTGCCTTCCAAGCCATCCCCAAAAAGTTCGCCCGGATCCATCCAAAGAATCTCACACCAAGTTACGCAACAATATTTACGGGAATCGCATCCATTGTGTTCTTCGTCGGTCTGGCCAGCATCAGTTCTAATGTTCTCGGTGATGCAACTGAAGCCGTGAGCTTACTCGTTGCTTTCTACTATGGCCTTACCGGATTTGCCGGGGCGTGGCATTATCGCAATCGCGCCGGTTCAACACTGCATCAAAAATTTACTCGCATAGTTATGCCAGCCTTTGGTGGAATTGTCTTACTCTACATATTCCTTCAAACGGCTTACGACAACTTCAATCCCGACAACAGTTCAACTGTTATTGGCATCTTTGGTCTGCAAATGGGTGGAATTTTTGTGATTTCAATCGGCACGCTTTTGCTCGGTGTCGTACTAATGTTCATCACGGCACGCACACACAAAGAGTTCTTTAGTGGACGCGCACTTAACCGTCACACACCAATTGTGATTGGCGACGAAATATTTGGCACACCTGCAGCGTTAACTCTGCCCGATTCAACAAGTCGTGAACATCTGGTGATTCCACCCGAAGATCTTTAAGAATCGAAACCCATTCCTAAACGATCTAGTGTGCGCAACCATAAATTACGTTGACCTTGATTGTGATCAGCACGGTCTAATGACCAACGTGTGAAGTTGATACCAGCCGAACGGAATGGCTCCGGCGGGAATGGGATTGGCATTGTGCGCACCATTTCGAGCTGTCGTCGATCAGTATCTCGATCAAGCAACATGTCGATGGCAACGCGCGCGCCAAATCGGGATGCACCTACACCCAGACCCGTGTAACCCGCGACATAGACCGCTTTTCCATGAAGCGCAGTCCCCCAAAATGCACAGAAACGGGTGCACGTATCAATCGCACCACTCCACGCATACTCAAACTTCAAACCTTCAAGCTGTGGGAATGTCGTAAAGAAATGGTCGGCCAACTTGGGCCATGACTTCGCAGAGTGCTCATGCTGTGGCCCAAATCCACTGCGGAAATGATATGTGGCGTCGTACCCGCCCCACAGAATTCGACCATCAACAGTTGGGCGGTAATAGTGGAATTGGTTTCCTGAATCACTCACACCTTCGCTGCCCGCCCATCCAATACTTAGTCGCTGCTCCTCAGTCAATGGGCGCGTGACAAGAACTGAGTCATAGACCGGAACAATCATGTATTTCAAACGCTTAAGTAACGGCGGGAACGCATTTGTCGCGAGCAGAACTTTTGGAGACGTCACACTTCCGAACTGAGTCTTTGCTGTGACCGTAGTTCCCCGCTCGTCAATCCACTCAATCTTGCTATGTTCGTAGACGCGAACACCCATGGCAATTGCAACATCACGCAAACCCCAGGCCAAGCGCGCCGGATCACAAATTGCAACACTGTCTGGATCAAAGAGGCCACCAACATATGTCGGCGAATTGAGGCGCCCACGCACCGTATCTTGATCAAGCCACTGAAGCTCTTCCCCGTACTCTGCAGCATCGTGAACAAACTGTTTCAAACCCTCAACTTGATATTCCTCAGTCGCAACATCAATCTCGCCAACACGTTGCCAATCGCAATCAATGTTGTGTTCGCGAACAAATTGTTCAATCTCATCGAGGTTTTGATGACCCATTTTTACCAAGGTCTGCATTTCGCCTGGCCAGCGTTCCACACCATTTGAAAATCCGTGTGTCAATGAGGCGGCCACGAAGCCGCCATTGCGTCCAGAAGCACCTTGAGCAATTGCAGTTGCCTCGACAAGCACGACATCAAGATTTGGATTGAGCGTTCGCCCTTCAATTGCGGCCCACAATCCCGTGAACCCACCGCCAATGATTAACAAGTCTGCGGTCACATCACCAATAACTCGTGATGCATCTTCTTGTGGCTCGTCCGCGTCATCCATCCAGTACGGTGCTTCCCACACGTCAGATAGCGACGACAGATGTCGAGTTGAAGGTTCGTTTGAAAAAGCCATGTTCGGGTCCAATGTTGAGGCGAGTGAACTCGCTATTGATTGGTGAGCTATTCGCGCGTTATTTATTGGCGAGCTAATCTCTCACTGGTGATCAGAAGTGTCTGGCAAAAATCGCCAGCATGTGTGTCTGTCGGCATTCGCTGATTCGCGAACCCGGATCCCACCAGTCCCTTTCCATTTGCGCAATGAGCCTGTCTGCCCAGTGCCAATCGGCCGCCCCTACAGGCGATCCCCTTGCCCTTTCATTCTAGGCACAACTTCCTCGAGCGGCCCGAATTGGGCATAAAAATGTCGGGCTCGTGATGAGCCCGACATTTTTAGTACGTGAATTAACCGTTGATACGGATGAGCTTCTTATTCAGGAACTCTTCAATACCTAGTGGACCAAGTTCGCGACCGAAGCCCGAACGCTTAGTGCCACCGAAAGGTAGTTCAGGAGCATCCATGCCAACGCCGTTGACGTAAACCATGCCGGTGTCGAGTGCATCTGCAACACGAAGCGCCTGTGCGTCATCCGTTGTGAATAGGTATGAGCCCAGACCAAATTGTGAATCATTGGCAATGCGCACTGCATCCGCTTCATCCTTAGCACGATGAATCTGTGCGACTGGACCGAAAAGTTCCTCGCGGAAGATTTCATTATCTTCCGAAACTTCTGTGAGAACACCAGCAGAGAAGAATGCGCCATTACGTGGACCGGCACTTGTCAGCTTCGCACCTTGCTTCACTGCGCGATTAACCTGATCTTCCAAGATTTCGGCTGCACGCACAGAGCTGAGCGGGCTCGAGATCTCAGCAGACATCATCGCTGCAGTGAACTTTTCAACGAATTCTTCGTAAAGACCATCAATAACAACCATGCGCTTTGCAGCGTTGCATGCCTGGCCGGTGTTATCGATGCGAGCGAACACTGCTGATTCAACAACTGCGTCAATGTCAGTGGTGCTCAACAAGATGAATGCATCCGAGCCACCAAGTTCCAGAACGCACTTCTTCAGGTGACGGCCAGCGATTTCTGCAACGGCTGCTCCAGCACGTTCTGAACCGGTAAGTGAGACACCACGAACTGCTGGATGAGGGATCATGTCAGCAATTTGCTCATTCGATGCAAAGAGATTGACGTACACACCTTCAGGTGCGCCGGCATCAGCAAAAATCTTGGCGATTGCCAATGCTGATTCTGGACACTGTGGAGCGTGCTTCAAAATAATGGTGTTACCCGCAACAAGGTTGGGGCCAGCGAAGCGCGCAACCTGGTAGGCCGGGAAGTTCCACGGCATAATGCCAAGTAGAGCGCCGACTGAAGACTTACGAATGACAGCAGTGCCTTCGCCGCCCGACAGTTCGATAGGCATGTCAGCAAGAAGCGCTGCACCGTTGTCTGCGTAGTACTGGTAAATGTAGCCAGAAAATTCAACTTCGCCTGCCGCATCCGCCAACGGCTTTCCCATTTCGCGGTTGATGATCTCAGCAAGTTCATCTTGACGATCAATATGCAGCTGACCAATACGATGAACGATTGCTGCACGCTCAGCTACTGGAACCTTGCTCCATGCCTTGTGAGCGGCATCTGCGGCAGTAATTGCTGCAGTGCATTCTGCGTCAGTTGCGGTAGCGAATTCTTGCTCAACGACGCCTGTTGCAGGGTTGAGAACCTGATAGTGACTCATGGAATGTTCCTTTGTGACGACGGAAGACTTGAGATATTTGCTCCCACACTACCCAATAACCACCAAGACGCGAGGTGCACTTTTACGATTTCTGCATCAAATTGACAATTTTCCTACTGATTTCGTAGCAAAACGCGAATTGTTATACGAAATCGCTTGTTTTTAATGCGAAAACCGTCCACCATGGAACTATGACGAAGGCAGCTGCACTCGATGACGTCTCAAAGTCGATCATTGAGCAACTTCAACAAGACGGCCGTCGTCCCTACGCGAAAATTGGCGAAGCAGTTGGCCTTTCTGAGGCTGCTGTCCGCCAACGCGTGACCCGACTCATTGAGACCGGTGTTATGCAAATCGTGGCCGTCACTGACCCGATGCAGGTTGGTTTCAACCGCGCAGCCATGGTCGGTATTGAAGTCGATGGTGACATCGAAGCAGTTGCTGACGCTATTGAGAAATTCCCGGAGGCAGATTACGTCGTCATCACCGCTGGCAGCTTCGACATCCTTGTTGAAGTCGCCTGTGAAGATGACGAGGCCCTCTTGGAACTGATTAATCGCCGTATTCGCGGACTCTCGGGTGTCCGCCGAACGGAAACCTTCATGTATCTGACACTGCGCAAGCAGATCTATACCTGGGGAACTCGCTAGAAAACCACACGAGAGTTTGCAACGACGCTCACTCTCACAACACACATTGGAATCACAATGACAACGCAAGAACGCTCTACCCAAAGTCTGTCCGACGGTGCCCGCGATAACTTGTGGATGCACTTCACTCGCCATTCGGTTTACGAAAATGGTGGCGAAGTTCCCATCATTACGCGCGGTGAAGGCGCATACGTCTTCGACTCACGCGGCAAGAAGTACCTTGACGGACTCGCCGGACTCTTCACTGTTCAGGTTGGCCATGGCCGCGTTGAACTTGCTGAAGCCGCTGCCAAGCAAGCCTCTGAGCTTGCCTTCTTCCCACTGTGGTCATACGCCCACCCCAAGGCTGTCGAATTAGCTGAACGTCTTGTCAGCTATGCACCTGGCGACCTGAACCGCGTGTTCTTCACCACTGGTGGTGGCGAAGCCGTTGAATCAGCATGGAAGGCCGCAAAGCAGTACTACAAGCTGACCGGCAAGCCAATGAAGCACAAAGTCATCAGCCGTGCAGTTGCCTACCACGGCACACCACAGGGCGCTTTGGCTATCACAGGTATTCCAGATGCCAAGAAGTACTTCGAACCGTTGACACCTGGTGGTTTCCGAGTTCCGAATACCAACTTCTACCGCGCAACCGAGCATGCTGACGATCTGAAGGCATTCGGCCGTTGGGCTGCAGACCGCATCGAAGAAGCGATTCTTTTCGAAGGTGCTGACACGGTTGCTGCCGTATTCCTCGAACCAGTCCAGAACTCAGGCGGATGTTTCCCACCACCTCCGGGCTACCTTGAGCGTGTTCGCGAAATCTGCGACCAGTACGACGTGTTGTTCGTTGCAGACGAAACAATCTGCGCATTCGGTCGCATCGGTGACATGTTTGCAATGAGTCGTTTCGGTGTCACACCTGACATCATCACAACCGCAAAGGGCATGACTTCTGCATACAGCCCAATCGGCGCAATGATTGTTGGCGACAAGGTATTCGAACCATTCAAGAAGGACACCACTTACTTCGCACACGGTTACACCTTTGGTGGTCACCCAGTGTCTTGTGCTGTGGCGCTTGCTAACTTGGACATCTTTGAGCGTGAAGGTCTTAACCAGCATGTTCGCGACAACGAAAACCAGTTCCGTTTGACACTAGAAAAGCTCAAGGATCTTGACATCGTTGGTGACGTACGTGGCGAAGGCTACTTCTATGGAATTGAACTCGTGAAGGACAAGGCCACCAAGGAATCATTCAACGATGACGAAGCCGAGCGTTTGCTTCGCGGTTACTTGTCTAAGGCGCTATTCGACAATGGCCTGTACTGCCGCGCAGACGATCGTGGCGACCCCGTCATTCAGCTGGCTCCACCGCTAATCATCGGTCAGCCAGAGTTTGATGAAATCGAGCAGATTCTGCGCACTGTGCTCACTGAGGGAATGAACATTCTCTAATGACAACTCAGGTTGGGGCGACGGACCGGACTACGGTCCGTCGCTTTCCAGAAAAAGCAGTTAAAGACCTCAGCGCTGTCAATGCAATCCTTGATGCCGGCCTCGTTGCCCACATTTCCTGTGTTGTCGATGGACAGCCCTTCATCATGCCTGTTGGATACGCGCGTGATGGTGATCGAGTACTTTTTCACGGCTCAACTGCATCCCGGCTTTTTAAAAACTTAGCTGCCAGTCAGCCTTGCTGCTTTACCGTCACACTGATTGACGGAATGGTTCTTGCGCGAAGTGCATTCGAATCAAGCATGCATTACCGATGCGTGATAGCTCTTGGTTCATGTGAAGTTCTCGAAGGCGAAGAAAAAGAAAATGCATTAATTCGCATCACTGATCATTTACTTCCTGGTCGTACCGACGAAGCACGGAAATCTGCACCAAAGGAATCCAAAGCCACACTTGTACTTGCACTTTCGCTCGACGAAGTTTCGTGCAAGGTCAGTGAAGGTGACCCCGATGACGTACCTAGTGATCTCACGGACCCGATTTATTCCAACATCTGGGCTGGCTACGTACCGATTACGGAAGCATTCGGCGAACCTGTTGCCGATGCAATGACGACCGAAAAAGGAATTCCAGCACCTGCCTATATTGCTGATTGGAAGCGCTGACAATGACAACACAAGTCAACAAATATTCTGATGTTTCTTTCTGGTGGAACACGCTCCCGGCTGAACTAACAACCGCCAATCGTCCAGCGCTCACTCAAGACATTGACGTTGATGTGGCAATCATCGGTGCGGGTTACACCGGATTATGGACTGCGTACTACCTGCAGAAGCGCAACCCACAGTTATCTATCGCCATCCTTGAAGCTGAAGTTGTTGGCTTTGGCGCATCCGGTCGCAATGGTGGTTGGTGCTCTGCCTACTTCCCCACCTCAATCGACAAGCTCGGTCGCCTACATGGCGCGCAACAGGCTCGTGCGATGCAAGATGCAATGCACGCAACGGTCACTGAAGTTGAAAATGTTGTCGCAAGCGAAAACATCGACTGCGATTGGCAACGCGGTGGGTGCATAAGCTTTGCGCGAAGTGAACTCCAACGCGAACGCGCGCAAGATTACGTCAAACACTGGCACGACTGGGGTTACACCGATGCAGACTATGCGTACCTCGACCAAGATGCTACTAACGCGCACGGCTACGCCTCGGATTCCCTTGGTGGATCATTCACCTCGCATGTGGCCGCAATTAATCCTGCAAAACTTGTCCGCCAGTTAGGCAGCATCGTCGAGTCCCGCGGCGCAACAATTTTCGAAAACACTCGAGTCACACAGATTGACCCTCATGTTGTCACCACAGCAGGTGGCCGCGTATCCGCGAAGTTCATCGTGCGCGCCACTGAGGGATACACCCCGCAAATCAAGGGCATGAAACGCGACATCGCTCCGATTTATTCACTCATGATTGCTACCGAACCATTGAGTGACGAAGTATGGTCACAGATCGGATTAGCCAAGCGCGAAACGTTCACAGATTTCCGCAACCTTATTATTTACGGTCAGCGCACTGCTGATAATCGTTTTGCATTTGGTGGTCGTGGTGCTCCATATCATTTCGGCTCATCAATCAAAACCGAATACGACCGCAACAACAAGGTTCACAACTCACTACCTGGTGTGCTTGCAGAGATTTTTCCAGCTGCTTCTGGTGCGAAGATTACGCACTCGTGGGGTGGGCCATTAGGAATTGCGCGTGACTGGATGGCTTCTGCTGGGTTGGACAGCGACACAGGATTTGCATGGGCTGGCGGCTATGTTGGCGACGGCGTGGGAACAACCAACCTGTCAGGTCGCACACTGGCCGATTTGATCACAGGCACCGCCTCCGACCTGGTGACATTGCCATGGGTGAACCACAAATCGCGCAAGTGGGAACCAGAACCGTTCCGTTGGATTGGCGCCAATGCCGGCTTACAGGCGATGACGCTCGCTGACGCATCCGAGAATCGCACTGGCAAACCATCGCACATCGCTGATGTCGTTGGCCGTTTCGTCGGCGAATAGTCTCTTCACGTCTATCTGATCGGATATCACCATGACCGCCGTTTTGCTCGCCCTTGTGTGCGCGGTCGCCTATGGTGTTGCAGATTTTTGGGGCGGGCTTGCAACCCGACGCGCTTCAGTTCTCAAAGTGCTTCCAGTCATTGTGATTTCCGGGATTGTGATGCTGTTGTGCTTCCTGCCATTCCTCGGTGCCGACTTCAGCCCAGCCGCCGTTCGTGCTGGGCTATTCGCAGGATTCGCTGGTGTGTTCGGTTATGCGTTAGTGATGTATTCACTGGCACTCGGTCCGATGAGTGTGGTTGCCCCGATTACCGCGGTCACCGCTTCAATCATCCCGTTTACTGTAGGTATCGTGCGCGGCGATCGACTATCGCTAGCCAGCTCGATCGGTGCTTTGATTGCTTTGATTTCAATCGTCTTAGTCAGCCGGACTACGGCGGATGCAACACATCCAATCACCCGCAAAGCTGTCATCGCATCGTTACTCGCAGGCGTCTCTGTTTCGGGCTACCTCCTGGGCATCAGCGGTGGGCCGGCTGATAGCGGCATTGCCCCTGTGCTCGTGGCACGATGCGTGACTGGCATCCTGTTTACCCTGGCTGCACTAACCCAATTGAAACGCCTTGGCACCGAACAACCGAACTATAAGTTGGCAATTGCCTCAGGGTCACTCGATGTGTGGGGCGGAACTGGGTTCATGCTCGCCACACGCCACGGCGCCTTGGCAATGGTGTCAGTGATTAGCGCCCTGTACCCGGCTCTGACAGTGCTTCTAGCCCGAGTTGTGCTCCACGAACGCCTTGAGCGCCATCAGGTCATTGGCCTTGGCGGTGCTGGTCTTGCTGTCGTCCTTCTGACACTTGGATAAATTGACACCTTAATTTTCAAATGGGCAGTTAGCTTCAGAGGCGAACAAGCGCGCACACGCTTGCCTAAGTCGTAAAGTTGTCGCAATTCCATGGGCTTGGGCCCAAATCCCCTTAGGATTCCCATCAATAAGATCCGAGTCAATTGGCACAGATGTGACTACGCCAAGCACACGCCCGTGCGAGTCCAAGATAGGGCCTCCCGAGTTACCGGCATTAACTGCGATGTCAGCCGAATAACTGTCGTGATCAACATTCGAAATTATGCCGAACGTGACGTAATTTGTGTAGCTCCAAGGGTTGCCAATAACTATTGCCCAGTCCCCAACCTTTGCCTCAGGTGCGGCAGAAAGTGCAGGTAAATCAGCGTCCACATACAGCAATGCCATGTCGTTCGATGG
>CANGDT010000036.1 GCA_947452755.1 Actinomycetota bacterium | reverse complement strand
TCCTCAAACGATCAATGCGACCAGGATTCGCTGGCATCGAAAATGAAGTGCTCTTTGATCCAAAAACCTCACTGCTTTTCGGTGATGCAAAAGAATCACTCACCAAAGTCGTCAGTGCACTAAAAGGTCTTTAAAGGACACAAGCAAAAGACCCACCCGTACATGGGTGGGTCTTGCTTGGCGGTATCGGTGGGATTTGAACCCACGGAGGGCGTTAACCCTCACACGCTTTCGAGGCGTGCTCCTTTGGCCGCTCGGACACGATACCGTCGCCTAGATTACCTTTAAATAAGACACATAGGAAAACGTGCGCAGCAACGAACGTGAACTAGCGCTGATTCCTAAAGAAATCAGACAAAATTTGTGCACACTCATCAGCGAGCACACCAGAAAAAACCTCCGGACGATGAGGCAGACGACGATCCCGAACAACATCCCACAACGAACCAACCGCACCAGCTTTTTCATCAAAAGCCCCAAAAACTAAAGTCGCAACTCGACTCTGCACAATTGCACCAGCACACATCGTGCACGGTTCCAAAGTCACCACCAAAGTGCAATCATCTAAACGCCAAGAACTCTGATGAGCTGCCGCAGCGCGCAAAGCCTGCACTTCAGCATGCGCTAACGGGTCATGGTCAATTTCTCGGGTGTTAAAACCCTCACCAATGACCGCACCAGAAGCATCAACAACCACAGCGCCCACTGGAACGTCGCCCTGTTGTGCAGCAATTTCTGCAAGTGCAAAAGCTTTGCGCATGTTGGCCTCATGAATCACACCTGATTGTCGCACGTCTGACACATCGGATTTCGTTCCCCACAGAAAGTGTTGCTAGGCTGACCACAGGTCAAGAGCGACAGCATCAAGTACCGGCTTGCTGTCCGACAACCCTTGCTAACCGCGATGGGGTGCCCCGGAAGAAGACCTGGCCATGAACATGGCAAGCGCGGGTCCACCTGGGCCCAACATAGACAGTTCGCGTGGACTGTGTATGCCGACCAGAACGTACCAAGGAGTACACAATGAAGAAAACAATTGTCCGCCGTTTTGCTGTTGCAGTTGCAGCAGTGACCGCATCAGCTGTACTTGCTGCCTGTGGAACACAAGCTTCATCATCACAAAGCTCAGGCTGCACCAAGGACAGCATCAAGACACTGACTGCTGGCAAGCTCACAATCGCTACAGGTCAGCCAGCTTATTTCCCATGGGTAATTGACGATAAGCCAGAATCAGGTCAAGGCTTCGAAGCCGCTGTTGCCGGCGCAGTTGCCACCAAGCTTGGCTTCGCTGCCGCTGACGTGACTTGGGTTCGTACAACATTTGATGGTGCCATTGCGCCAGGTGCAAAGACATTTGATTTCAACCTGCAGCAATTCACGATCACTGATGATCGCAAGAAGGCTGTTGATTTCTCGAGCGCTTACTACACCGCACCACAAGCAATTGTTTCTTTCAAGGGAAGTGCAATTGATGGCAAGACAACAATTGCAGATCTCAAGTCAGCAAAGCTTGGTGCAGCTGTAGGTACAACTTCGCTGGATGCAATCAAGAATCAAATCGGTAGTGAACCACAAGTTTTCAATGACAATGCTGCGGCAGTATCTGCGCTGAAGAATGGTCAGATTGACGGGCTTGTTGTTGACCTTCCGACTGCTTTCTACCTTGCAGGTGTTGAAGTAACTGACGGTCTCATTGTTGGTCAGCTGCCAGCATCTGGCACCGGTGACGAATTCGGTTTGTTGCTCGCTAAGGACAGCCCAATCACAAAGTGTGTATCAGACGCTGTTGATGCTCTCAAGGCAGACGGCACATTGGCCAGCCTTGAAGACAAGTGGCTGGCGACTGATGCTGGCGCACCAGTCCTTAAGTAATAACCAGAACATCGATAGGTCATAATTCCTATTATGAATAGTGGTGATAGCCCGGCTCGCGAGTCTGCGAGTCGGGCTTCATCATGGGCACCTAGTGACCGTGAAGTCCAAAGAGCTGCTGCGCGCAAACAGCAAGGTCGACGCCGCGCGACGGTGGCAGCAGTGTCTTCGATTATTGTGCTCGGTGCCTTGGTTGCTGTTGTTGTTACGTCACCTGGTTGGAAAGTTGTTAAAGAAACTTTCTTTGATGTCGAATATGGTCGCGAAGTCTTACCGCTTGTCGCTCGCGGTTTGATCACAAACATCAAGCTGACCCTTATTGCCTCTGCCTGCATTTCTGTAATCGCGATGGCGTTGGCACTTGCTCGTACCAGTCGTTCCGCAGCGATGACTCCATTTCGTATCTTGGCCACAATTTATGTAGACGTTTTTCGTGGCATCCCGTTGCTGTTGGTAATTTTCCTTGTGGGCTTTGGTGTTCCTGCATTACGTCTTGCGGGTGTCACTTCAAATGTCATGGTTCTCGGCACCGCAGCAGTTGTTCTTACTTACTCGGCTTATGTTGCTGAGGTCCTGCGTAGTGGCATTTTGTCTGTTCATCCAAGTCAGCGGGCTGCTGCACGTTCTCTAGGTCTGACTCACTCGCAAGCGATGCGATTCGTTGTCTTACCGCAGGCCATCAAGCGTGTGATCCCTCCACTATTGAACGACCTGGTTGCCTTGATTAAGGACACTGGTTTGGTTTCAATTCTTGGTGTGACAGACGCTGTGCGCGCTGCCCAAATTGAAGCGTCGCGTACCTTCAACTACACACCGTATGTTGTCGCTGCGATTCTTTTCCTCATGATCACTGTTCCATTGACGCGCTACACCGATCGAGTTCTTCAACGCTCAATCGGTAAGCAGAATGCGCAGGGAGTGGCATGAATGTTTTAGAGATACGTAATGTTCGCAAGAGCTTCGCTGACGAACTCGTATTGCAAGATTTTTCTATTGAAGTCCCAGAGCACACAGCAACAGTTCTCATTGGCGCCTCTGGTTCAGGTAAATCAACGTTGTTGCGTTGTGTGAACTTGTTGGACTCAATCGATGACGGGTCAATTTTTCTTGATGGAATGGAAATCACTGACCCGGCAGTAAATCCTGATGCTATCCGAAACAAAATTGGACTCGTTTTTCAAGCATTTAATTTATTTCCGCACATGTCAGTTATTGAAAACATCATGCTTGCTCCAACGCGGGTTCACAATGTCAGCAAAGAGCAGGCTCGAGTTGAAGCACTTCAATTGCTTGAACGATTTGGATTGGCTGATAAGGCAGACCAATACCCGGATCGACTAAGTGGCGGTCAGCAACAACGTGTCGCAATTATCCGTTCAATCGCTGTGCGACCGCGCGTGCTTTTGCTGGACGAAGTGACGAGTGCACTCGATCCAGTTTTAGTAAACGAAGTCTTGTCGATTGTTCGAGACCTCAAGGGTGACGGCATGACAATGGTGCTGGCAACACACGAGATGGGCTTTGCCACTCAGGTTGCCGACGAAGTGTGTTTCTTAGAATCCGGTCGAATTGTCGAACGTGGACCGGCTCAACAAGTTATTTCAGATCCGCAACTTTCTGAAACTAAAGAGTTCCTTAAGCGCGTTCACCAAGCTGGTCGACTTTAGTTCTGCGAATCCAGATCAAGAACTCGAGCATGAAGCGATGTTCGACCTTGAAGGGCCGCACGTACAGCGCGATGCAACCCGTCCTCAAGGTACAACTGACCTTTCCACCGAACTACGTGTGCGAACAGATCACCGAAGAAGGTTGAATCGCTTGCGAGCAAGGCATTCAGGTCCAAGGTGCTGCGGGTAGTTGAAAGGTCCGTCAACTTGATTTGGCGGGGGGCTAACTCGCCCCATTGATCGCTGGTAAATGTTGGCGCGGGGTATGGCCGCTCAGCGAGGACTGCCTTGAAGATCACGTCCTAACCTTAAGCAAAAACCCTTGAGAATCGGGGGATATCCAGCCTGAAGTACCGCTGTGCCGTATGAACAGTTTCGCTGAGCGTGAAGACGTTTCGCGGTCAGCCCATTGGGGTAGTACCGTAAAGTCTCAACCACCTTTAAGGGATGTACCTCGCTACTTATGAACATCAAGCAGATTCTTCGCTCACCATTCATTTGGATTGCACTTGCTGTGGCAGTGCTGCTCGTTGGCAGCAACACACTGTCGGGAAACAGCAATGGCAAGAAGGTTGACACCTGGAAAATTGTTGAAGATATCAATCACAGTCGGGCTAAGTCCGTCACGTTGATTGATAAAGACCAGGTCATCAAGGCTGTTCTGACTGATGGCACCCAAGAAACTGCATCCTTTATTACTGGTCAAGGTGCTGACCTTGCCAAAGCATTGAATTCAGCGAAGGCGGCCGGCAAACTTCCTGGCGGCTACAACATTGTTGTCCCGCATGAATCCTTCATCGTGAGTCTTTTAGTGTCGGTCATTCCGGTCATTTTGCTAATGGGTTTGCTGTTCTTCTTCATGGGCCAGATGCAAGGTGGCGGCCGTGTGATGTCATTCGGCAAATCGCGCGCGAAACTTGTAAACAAGGACATGCCACAAACAACTTTTGCTGATGTGGCAGGCGCAGATGAAGCGGTTGAAGAACTCGAAGAAATTAAAGAGTTCCTGAAAGAGCCAGCAAAGTTTCAGGCGTTAGGTGCAAAAATTCCCAAGGGCGTTTTGCTTTATGGTCCTCCGGGAACAGGTAAGACGCTTCTTGCTCGCGCAGTAGCTGGTGAAGCGGGAGTTCCGTTCTTTTCTATTTCCGGTTCTGATTTTGTTGAAATGTTTGTTGGTGTAGGTGCAAGCCGTGTTCGTGATCTTTTCGAACAAGCCAAAGCTAATTCTCCAGCAATTATCTTTATCGATGAAATTGATGCAGTCGGTCGTCATCGTGGTGCCGGTATGGGTGGCGGACATGATGAACGCGAACAAACACTGAACCAAATGCTTGTCGAAATGGATGGCTTCGACGTTAATACGGGTGTCATTCTTATTGCGGCAACGAACCGTCCAGACATTCTTGATCCAGCGCTCTTGCGCCCAGGCCGTTTTGATCGTCAAATCGGTGTGTCTGTCCCAGATCTACTTGGCCGTGCAGATGTGCTGAAAGTTCACGCTAAAGGTAAGCCGATTGCTCAAGACGTTGATCTAGTTGCTGTTGCACGTCGCACTCCTGGCTTCACTGGTGCTGATCTCGCAAACGTTTTGAACGAAGCAGCACTCTTAACTGCTCGATCGAATCAAAAATTGATTACTAATGAAATTTTGGATGAGTCAATTGATCGTGTAATCGGTGGCCCTCAAAAGCGCACCCGCGTTATGAGTGAAAAGGAACGCCTCATCACGGCTTACCACGAAGGCGGTCACGCGCTTGTTGCCGCAGCCCTACCTGGTACTGATCCGGTTCACAAGATTACGATTCTTCCGCGTGGTCGCGCATTGGGCTACACCATGGTGTTGCCAGAGAACGATAAGTACTCTGAGACTCGAAGTGCCATGTTGGATCAGATTGCCTACATGCTTGGTGGTCGTGCTGCCGAGGAATTAATTTTCCACGATCCAACGACTGGCGCGAGTAACGACATTGAAAAGGCAACTGCAGTAGCCCGCGCGATGGTGACTCAGTACGGCATGACCGAGCGCCTTGGCGCAATTCGTTACGGCCATGACACTGGTGAGGTATTCATGGGCCGCGATATGGGCCATACGCGCGATTACTCTGAGGAAGTCGCTGCTGCAATTGATGAAGAAGTACGCGCATTCATTGATGCGGCTCATCACGAGGCTTTCGAAATCCTTGCTGAAAATCGCGATGTTCTTGATGCACTTGTTGTAGATCTTATGCAAAAGGAAACGTTGAATCGTGAAGAGATTGCTCGCATCTTTGAGCCATTAATTCTTCGTCCCACACGCCCAGCATGGACTGGTTCGACTCGACGCACTCCAAGCGATCGCCCACCTGTAGAAATACCTGCGGCCGTAGCACCTGTAGTTGATGTGGAATCGGTGCCGGTTGTCGTTGAGCCACAGGTGGAACAAGAACTTGATACGCCACCGGCACTCAATCCTGAACCAAAAACGGTCCAGGCGACGGGTGCAGACTTTGCGGATGAATCTGACAGCACCAGTGCGAGTGACGAGTGAGCATCGATCCAATCGAGGAACTGCCTGAGCCGCCCGCCCAGCGTCCCTTCGATCGTGAACGAGTGACTAACGCTGTCCGCGAATTACTCATTGGCATTGGCGAAGATCCTGATCGTGAAGGGTTGGCAAACACGCCTTCGCGCGTAGCTAAGTCGTACGAAGAAATTTTTAGTGGACTACACAGCACTGCCGAAGACGTATTGACCACCACTTTTTCTCTTGGTCACGACGAACTTGTTGTGGTTCGTGACATCCAGTTGTATTCGACGTGCGAGCATCACCTTGTGCCATTCCACGGTGTCGCACACGTGGGCTACATCCCGGGCGAAGATGGTCGAATTACTGGGCTTTCCAAGATTGCTCGACTCGTAGATTTATATTCACGTCGCCCACAGGTTCAAGAACGCTTGACGACACAAATTGCAGATGCAATGGTCAATACTTTGAATCCCCGAGGCGTCATTGTGGTTATTGAATGCGAACATCTGTGTATGTCGATGCGAGGAATTCGCAAGCCGGGTGCCAAAACCTTGACGTCTGCAGTTCGCGGACAACTTCGCGAAGCGTCAACACGCGCTGAAGCGATGGCCCTGATAAACGGAAAGTAATTCCATGGCATGGTTTCGTCCGCGTGAATCGCAAACTGACATCCTTCGACCCAATGGATTGCCAACGCAGCTAGCGACACTCACTCGAACCGCTGTTATGGGTGTACTCAATGTGACACCAGATTCCTTTAGTGACGGTGGAAAGTTCCAAAGCGCTGATGTAGCAATTGCCCACGGACTCTTCATGGCAAGCAACGGCGCAGACATCATTGATGTGGGTGGCGAGTCAACACGTCCTGGTGCTGAGCGTATTTCTTTGGATGAAGAGATTGCACGGGTAATCCCAGTTGTTGAAGCACTTGTAAAGAGCGAAGTGGTCGTCAGCATCGATACGATGCGTGCTGAAGTTGCTCGCGCGGCAATTGAGGCCGGGGCCTCGTTGATCAACGATGTGAGTGGCGGAAAAGCGGATCCTGAAATGTTTCAGTACCTCGCACAAATTGAAGTGCCGTATGTCTTGATGCACTGGCGTGGACATTCGACAGAAATGAACTCGCTTACCAACTACACAAATGTTGTTTCCGATGTGCGCGATGAAATTGATGATCAGTTATTTGATGTGTTTCACGCCGGTGTTGAGAGCGGACGAGTTGCCATTGATCCAGGAATTGGGTTTGCAAAGACTGTGGATCAAAATTGGCCTGTTCTCGCGCACCTGGAGGCACTTGAGGAACTTGGTCAACCGATTCTTATTGGTGCCTCGCGTAAGAAGTTCATTGGTGAACTTTTAGCGGAGAATGGAATTCCCCGTGATGTTGAGGGTCGCGAATCAGCCACGACGGCAATCACAACATTGATGGCACAGCGGAATGTTTGGGCAGTTCGCGTGCATGATGTCCGTACTTCACGAGATGCCGTAGAAGTTGTGCGCAGAATGAAGGAAGCTCGATGAGTGACAGAATTTCAATTTCAGGCCTGCGGGGATTCGGGTACCACGGTGTTCTTGAGCATGAAAAAATTAATGGTCAAGAGTTCATCATTCACATCGTGATTGATTCCGATTTCACTAAGGCGATTGAGAGTGACAAAGTTTCTGACACGGTGAACTATGCCGAAGTCGCACAGATTGGTGTTTCAGCAATTACTGATACCCGTTTTGATTTGATTGAGTCACTTGCAGATTTTGTTGCCCGTAAAGTTCGTGAACTTCCAGGTGTTCAGGGTGTTGAAGTGACAGTTGAAAAACCGTCGGCTCCAATTGATGTCGCATTCGGTTCTGTCAGTGTGACCAGAGTGTTGCGATGACGCAGGCTGTGCTCTCTATCGGGTCAAATTTGCTAGATCGACAGGGTTATCTCCAACTTGCTGTAGACGAAATCCACAAGGCTTCGCACACGGATACCGTTTCAATTTCTGCGGTCTATGAAACCGCGCCAGTAGGTGGACCCGCACAACAGGACTTTCTCAACATGATTCTGATTGTCGAGACAACACTTGATGCCCATGCGTTACTCGAATTTACCCAAGGAATAGAACACGAGGCACAACGTGAACGGATTGAACATTGGGGACCACGAACCCTTGACGTAGACATTATTGATTTTGGCGGCGCTGTCATTGACGATGAAGATTTGAGCATTCCACATCCGCGAGCACACGAGCGTGGATTTGTCTTGATTCCATGGCTTAGCGTTGATCCGGATGCACTAGTTGTTGGCCACGGTCGCGTTGAAGATTTAATTAGGGACATTTCTTTTGTCGACGTACGAGAGCGCCGCGATGTTCAGATGTACCAGGAAAAGTAGGGATAGCTATGAATTTGGTTCCCACTAAAGTAAGTCTGCTCGCCACACTCGGTGTGTTGTCGACGTCGCTGGGCTGGGCGATAGCGCGCCTGTGGCCGACCTGGTTCAATCAGAGCTTGTCTGTACCTTGGCTGGCTGCGGCAACGATGTGTTTAGTGGCCGTTTCCCTCCTCGTGTGGACGTTGATGATGCGTCCAAAGTTAAATCCGAAACCTGGTCAACCACGCATTGATCCAATAGTTGCAGCGCGCACAGCGGCTTTGGCTATGGCAGCCTCCCGCATGGGAGCACTGATGTCTGGGTTTTACTTTGGAATATTCCTTGTGAATGCTGCCAACATCGACGCACCCGGCGCGCGCCTACGCATGCTGGTGTCTGGAATTACAGTCATTGCTGGAATTGTCACGGTCGTCATTGCATTGTGGCTTGAGCGAATGTGCCGACTTCCGCAACCCCCCGCGACGAATTCGTCAAACGTCCCTGCATAGAAAGTTAGGCGTTTGGAAAGTCCGCCTGGGCATCTAGTCCATTCGGCAGACGGTTGACTAGGCGAACGTTTCCACCACTAGCAACTACGAGACGCTCGACAATTGCAAGGCCAAGCCCGCTGCCGTGAGCATCACTGCGGGACCGCCAGAAACGATTAAAAGCCTTTTCGAGGTCAGCATCTGGCATGCCGGGTCCTTCGTCCAGCACATGCAGAGTTGTGAATTCCCGTCCACGTACTGCTGCGATAGAAATTTTTGAGTTCTCCGGAACAATCTCCAGGGCATTGTCTACGTAGTTATCAATTACTTGCTCGAGTGCCCCAGGTGCAGCGTGCACAAGAAGACCGTCAACTGCAGTGGCAGTTACGGTTACACCGCGCTCATTAGCTAATGCGTCCCAACTCTGTGCACGTTCGCGTACCAAATCACTCAAGTTAAAAATGTTCGTCTCCACTTGGGTTTTAGATTCAGCGCGACTTAATACTAGGAGCCCCTCAACCAATCGTTGAAGGCGATCAGTTTCCAGCATGGCGGCTTCAAGTCGTTCGGCAGCTCCGGCTGGATCAGTCTCAATGAGATCAGTCGCCCGCTCAAGGCGCAGCTGCAGTGCAGTGAGTGGAGTTCGAAGTTGATGGGAGGCGTCACCGGCAAAGGCACGTTGTTGCTCTAAGAGTCGGTTCAATTGATCAGCCATCATGTTAAAGCTGCTTGCTAGCGAACGAATTTCTTGGGCACCTTCGTGGGCGTCTGCTCGAACGCCATGGTTACCCGACCGGAACTCTTCGGTGACTTCACGCAGGTCGCGTAATCGTCGCGTCACACTATTGGCAAGTAAGAGCGCAACGATTCCCGCGAGTAGCAAAGTGATACCAGCAACGGAGGAAATCGCCTTGAGTCTTGCGTTAACTGTCTTATCAACAATGGTGGACGGAAACGTAAGACGAACAGTTCCCAAAATGTCATTGCCATTGAGTACCGGTACTGCCACAAAAAGCAGTTCCTGATTGAGTGTCTGGGAAAAGCGTCGCCCATTATTTACAGTGCCCTTAAGTGCAGTGGCAATTTCAGGGCGTGATGAATAATCCTGCCACGCTGTATCTGTTGTATCTGAGGAACTCAGAACTAGTCCGGCACTGTTTGTCACTAATACACGTGCGCCACTCTTGGTGCTGTATTCAAGAATTGAAGTGCGCAGACTTGCAATGTTTGCTGCGGTTGGCGCCTCTAGCGATTCTTCAGACTTGCCAGCGATGATGAAGCTGTCGCGTTCAAGTGCGGTGACAATCCGATCAGTTTCCACAGTGCGCAAATAACTAACAAGCGGAACATCGTGCACTAAAAGCACAACAAGAGTTATTCCAAGGAAAGCCGCAACTAGTCTCCACTTCACGACGCAGGTGCACTCAATCTGAATCCGACACCGCGAACAGATTCAATCCACTCCTGGTGTCCCAATTTTTTGCGTATTGCTGCTACGTGTGCATCAACAGTTTTCGTAGTGCCGTACCAATTTGTATCCCACACCTCAGTCATGATGTCGTTACGTCGGAAAACTGCACCGGGGTCGTTTGCGAGATAGGCGAGCAGATCGAATTCTTTGGGCGTGAGATGCACTTCGACATCGGATAAAAAGACGCGCTGAGCTCTACGGTCAATAACGAGAGAACCTATAGTTTGGTTGACAGTCTGAGTCGGTGATTCTTGAAGTGATCCTGCGCGGCGCGACACTGCTCGAATGCGGGCAATCAATTCACGCATGCCAAATGGTTTCACCATGTAGTCGTCGGCGCCGAACTCAAGGGCTAGAACGCGATCGATTTCCTCGCTGCGGGCGCTCAAGATAATGATGGGAACGTCACTGGTGGCTCGAATCGCACGACAGACATCCTGTCCATCCATGTCGGGCAATCCTAAATCGAGCAAAATAAGGTCAAAATGGGATTTTCCTGCAGCAGCAATAGCTTTTGTGCCGTTATCTACGTGGATTATGGTCAATCCGGCATGCTCAAGTCCATCGATAACGCTGCCCGCTACCGAAGGGTCATCTTCCACCAAAAGAATGCTCACATCCTTATTGTCTAGGGTTTTTTTGCTGTTTACGAACATTCGGCTGTTCTTGGACGTTTCTTGGATATAACACGACCCCTTCTTGGATGTGGTCCCGATACTTTCAAGACATGAGATCAAAGATTGCTACCGGCCTTTCACTACTAGGCGTCGTCGCCGCGGGTACCGCTGCTGCGGCAGTCAACACACAGGCACTTCAATCACGTGCAGCCGCGACCGTTGGCGATGCCACTGCGTCCCTGGCAGTTGATACTCAGCCCCAAGCTTCAGCAACACCGACAGCGAGCGCAACACCAGCGCCGACAGTCATTGCGGTTCCAACTGATAGTGCAACTCCAGTGCCGTCGAGTTCACCTTCGGATACACCAATACCAGTCGTAACACCGGAACCAACGCCAACAGTTTCATCAGCACCAGTAACGCCAGTTAAGAAGAAGAAGCCACATGCAAAGAAGAAAGACGTGGCTGTAAATTCGGACACAACCACTGATACGAGTTCACATGGAACTTCAGGTGGATCACAGTCGTCATCTGGTGGATCTTCGTACAACGACGATGACAACAATGGTGGGTCAGATGACAACGCCAATGGTGATGATAATAATTCGTGGAATGAATCGGGTGACGACGATGACTAAATTAGTCGGCAAGAAGCCGCACCCGGCGAAGGCAGCACGCATCCTCGCGACCGGTGCATCTGCGACTGCGTTTATGTCGATGATTACCGTATTTTCATACAATGCTCATAGCGCTGCCGCGCTCGCGCCAGTTGATTCTGCAGTCCCGTTAGCTCAGGGATCCGCCACCCCTGCTGCTCCAACGACACCAGGACCAGCTTCCGCAACACCAGCTCCGGCAACAACAGTCGTTAAGGCTGCCGCGCCAAAAGCGAAGGCTACTAAGAAGCCGGTAACGCCAGCAACTGTAAAGAAGACAACGACGAAGAAAGTTGTTGTGAAGAAAAAAGTTGTTGCACCAAAACCAAAAGCTACCGTTACATCAAAGCCAGTCGTTGTGCCACCAGTAACTACCCCTACGCAGGGAACCTCAGGTGGATCACGCAAACCATAATGCTCCACATGTTGCGGACGTCATTCAATCAGCATTAGATTCTGCAAAGTCCTTAATCACCATTGCGCGACCGACTCAGCGCGAGTCACAAACAATCATGGGCGGAACTTTTTCCGCCCTGGCTGTCGGCGCCCCTGAAGGAACCGCCAAGTCAATGATTGAGTTGCTTACTCGGTTGGAAACATTGTGGAGTCGTTTTCTAAATAATTCGGAGATTTCCCGGCTGAATCACAGCGAAGGTAAAGCGCTGACAGTAAGTGTCGAGACAATCGCGCTTGTTGATGCACTTATTGATGGCTGGAAAAGCACAAATGGAGTTTTTGACCCCACAACTTTGCCACTCACGCTCGCACATGGATTCAATACGAGTCGTATTGATGAGTCCAAGAGAACTTCATTGCCGCCATCTGCCCAATGGCCCGGCGATGTAGCTGGCATCAAGATTGATCGAACGGCAATGACTGTGGCACTGCCGCTCGGAACGACTCTCGATGCAGGTGGAATGGGCAAAGGGCTCGCTGCAGATATGGCAGTCGCCTACGCCATGTCGCAGGGCGCTGAAGGGGCGATGGTCTCGGCCAATGGTGATGTCGTAGTTGACGGGGCTTCTCCAGATGGAAACTCATGGCGCATTGGTATCGAACATCCGCTGGACCATGAAAGCCACATAGCGCAGGTGCGCCTGACAAAAGGCGCGGTAGTGACATCAAGTCGCAGTATTCAAGCGTGGGAATACCAAGGGAAGAAGCAACATCACTTGATCGATGTTGGTACAGGTGAAGCGGCAGCCACCGAAATTTTGAGCGCAACAGTCATTGCGGCTACGGGTGCATCCGCAGAAGCACAGGCGAAACTCCCTTTCATGATGGACCTTGAAAAGGCATTCACATTAATCACTAGCCTGGGATCAGAAGTTGCAGCGGTTGATGAACACATGATGATGCACACGAGTACAGGCTGGGAGCGTTATCTGTAATGGATCCACAAATCTGGTGGTACGTCACGCGGGCGAGCGCAATCATCGCGTGGACTCTAATGGTGGTCAGTGTGATGTGGGGCATTGCGCTGTCAACACGTGTACTCAAGCCACATGACAATCCTGGCTGGCTTCTGGACCTTCATCGCTGGATGTCAGGACTTTCCGTTGTATTTGTTGGCTTGCACATGTTCTCCCTGTACATGGACAGTTATGCGCATTTCTCGCCAGCAGATCTCTTTGTACCCTTCCACTCGACGTATACAAAGATTGCCGCGCTCGGCGCGTGGCCAATCGCGCTTGGTGTGTTGTGTTTCTATTTGATGATTGCAGTGCAGGGCACGTCACTCATGATGCGCATACTTCCGCGAAAGTTTTGGAAAGCAATCCATTATTCAAGTTACGCAGTAGTCCTGCTCGTGTCGTTTCACGCGGGGTGGAGCGGCACTGATACGCGCGCATGGGTCTACCGGATTGTGGCGCTCTTGCTTGTGTTACTGACGACCATTGCACTTATTGTACGAATTCTGTTCCCTAAGTCAGCAAAAACTTTGTCGGCGACAGTTGAGGGCCGTCGACCTAATCAATTAAGCGATGCCTTGACCCGGCTTGTGGTCAGTAACGTCGTACCTGTCGCAGACGGAATCGTGGCATTTGATTTTGTTAAGGCAAGCGACGGCACACTCCCTGTATGGGTGCCTGGTTCACACATCACATTGCACTTGCCAAACGGATTGAAGCGTCAGTATTCGCTATGTGGCGATCCGGCGGATCGGAACAGTTATCGCATTGCAGTTTTGAAATCCCCAACCTCGCGCGGCGGCAGTGAATGGGTGCACGAAAATCTGCAGATTGGGCAGGCTATCGACATCTCGGGGCCACATAATCACTTCGAACTTGAGCCAGCAAGTGAGTACCTATTCGTCGCTGGTGGCATTGGTATTACGCCGATGAAGGCAATGTTGGAGGCTCTGCCTGCTCGACGCGAGTGGACATTGCTTTACGCAGGTCGTTCGCGCGCCTCTATGGCTTTTGTTAATGAAATTGTTTCTGAATTTCCAAACCGAGTCATTGTGCACGCAGACGATGAACAGGGAGGTAGACCAGACCTAGATGCACTTCTTAGAGATTTCAAGGGGCAGGTTTACGTCTGTGGACCAGAGCCACTTTTGAATGCACTCATCGATCGTGTGCCTGCTGATCGACTTCACTTCGAACGCTTCAGCGCAGTAGATCGTGGATCAGAAGAAGTTGCGAAGGAATTTTTGGTCACGCTTAAGCGCAGCCACACATCATTTACAGTTCCTGCTGACCGGTCATTGCTTGATGCCATTAATAGCAATGGTGGCGCATTGATTTCTTCATGCGGCGAAGGTGTGTGTGGAACGTGCGAAGTTCGAGTGCTCCAAGGCACCCCGCAACATCTTGATTCAGTGATGAGTGATGAAGATAAAGATTCAATAGGTGTGATGTATCCATGTGTTTCTCGTGCCACGAGTGATTCGTTAGTTCTTGATATCTAGAGCTGACTCCGGCTGGCTCGCTAGGGTTGAACTATGACTAGAGTCGCACTGCTACAAATTGATGTGAGTGATTCCGAACAACCACATGAGCGCATCACGCGTGTGCTTGATGTAGTACGTGCCCAATCAGGTAAGTGCGACATTGCGATCCTTCCCGAACTGTGGCCAATCGGCGCGTTTAATTCATCTGCCCTTCATGACAATGCACAGTTACGCGATGGTTCGTTAGTTTCGGATTTGCAATCCGTTGCCCGCGAAGCAGGTATCTGGCTTCATGGCGGCAGTTTTGTAGAAAAACATGATGAAGGAATATCTAACACCGCGGTTGTTATTCGCCCCGACGGAACCATTGCTGCGATGTATCGCAAAATTCACCTCTTCGGATTTGATGAAGGTGAAGCCATCATGGTCGAACGTGGACATGACATTGTGACTATTGCTGACACTCCGTTGGGTAACGCAGGAATTGCAACGTGTTACGACCTTCGTTTCCCAGAACTATTTCGGGCACAAGCTGCACAGAATGCCGACTCTCTTGTTATTTCATCGGGTTGGCCCACACCGCGCATCAATCATTGGCGCGTATTGATCCAAGCCCGCGCGATTGAGAATCAAGCATGGGTGATTGCGTGCAACGAAGTGGGAACCAACGGTCCCGTTACCCTTGGCGGGCATTCAATGATTGTGAATCCGATGGGCGAAATAGTCTGTGAAGCCGGTGAATCAGAAGAAATCCTGTACGCCGATGTTGATGTGACTCTGGCGCAGTCGTGGAGGCAGAACTTTCCGGTTCAGCGCGATCGGGTCCTTTAACTAGTCACCGTCGCGCACGTTGAGTTCGCTCAAACGCTTGTTGTATTCCAGACGCTCCTGGTCGCCATCACGATCGGCCGCACGATCAAGACGTTTCGCCAATCGGCTGTCACTTTGTGACCATTGGACGGCCACCATCACCATCATGATGAGTGTTGGAATCTCGCCAAACGCCCACGCAATTCCACCGCCGGTGGAACTATCTTGAATTGGATCAGTGAGCCAAGGTGGTTGCACTTGTGCGTACCAGTCGCTGCCGATTGCCGCATTTGATTGCATAATCGCCAAGGCAAAAAAAGCGTGCAAACTCAGCGCGACTAACACCATCAAAAGTCTTGCCCAATACGGTATTTCACGCGGTGCAGGATCACTTCCGATAACTACGAAAGCAAATAACGTGCCTGAAAGTAGGAAATGAATTTCCATGAAGATATGTCCGATATGGCTTGCCATCAGAGTTGAGAACAGAGAAGTGAAGTACATGCCGTACAGCCCAAATGTGAAAATAGTGAGGACAATCAGTGGGTTACTGATGAACTGCGCATAGCGGCTGTGCAGTATGGCGAGTACCCATTCGCGCGAACTACGATGCATTCCGTCATGGGAAGCAGGAAGTGCGCGAAGTGCCAACGTCACCGGTGTTCCACTTACTAGGAAAATCGGCGCCATCATTGACAGCATCATGTGTTGAATCATGTGAGCACTGAATGAAATTTGTGCGTACATCGCAATACCTGCACATGTTGTCCAGATCAGAATTGACACTCCGATAAAGAATGATGTGGTGCGAAGCGGATGCCATGGGATGTCATTTCGGCGAAGACGCGTAACGCCAGCTAGGTAGAGTGCTGCGGCAGTAATGCCAATGAGGAGCATTGTCCACTCCGGATGCCACCCGAGGAACATGTTTGAAAATGTCGGTACCGGCGGAAATGAAAAACCTAAAATTTCTTCTGCAGCACTCGCAAAACTTTTTGAGGCCCGACTCATCGGGGTTGAATGCAAGGCCACACCGACACCGATTGAAATCGCCATGAGCATCATTTCAAAGCTGACGAACTTCACAATGGATTGCATGTGCGCAAGACGTAAGCGAATTTTTGCTGCTAACAAAATGATTGAAATAAAGAGAACAATTTTGACGACGACAAGCTGGCCGTAGCCGGACATCCATAAGTCACTTGGAGAATCAAGGCGGGTGTATGCAGCAGCCGCACCGCTGATAGCTAGTGCGACAACGCTGAGGGTAGCCAGCGTGCTGAAACGCGCAATAACTATGTGGCTCCCTGACTTCACATACGGTCCGAGTGCAAATAAAGCACCTACCCAAAGTGACATAGCAACACCGTGCGTGACAGAAGACGTGATGGCAAGGGAGTGATCTCCCAAACTTGCCGCATGACTATTAAGCAATGGGGACACGATCCCAGCAATCGTTAAGGCAGTTAGTATCGCCACCGAATTGAGTGCTGTTGCCAAAGTTGCCCAAACGGAAATCCCGACAGCAACGATCGCGGTGTACAGGTAGGCACGTGATGGCGGCAAGGCCCAAAGATATGTTGTGAGGATCCCTGGGGTCAGGGTTTCGCGTAGTGAGATTGCTAAGACATTGGACAGTGTGGCAACTGCGGCCGCGAGGGCAGCCATTGCCCAAATCCCAGCAAGCGCAGCAGCGTGCACAATATTGTCGCGTTCAGTTCGTGAAACTGTTTTTTCCGATTGCGGCGCAATAAAGCCACTGACAGTGAAGATACCCAAGATGCGAATACCAAGAACCGTGTGGGCGAGAATTGCGAGTTGCAGAAACCAGTAGGTAACTCTTCCTGCATCGGGAAGTCCATCTGCTGGTTTGTGCCAAGCGCCACCGCCTGCTTGTAGCGAGATAACTAGCGCAACCGTTGTAACGGCAACTAGTGCAATGCGGTTAAGGGCTTTGGACACGTTTATTTATTTTTTCTTGCCAGTACGCCTGCTAGGACAATTCCTGCGAGAAGTACTATGCCAAGACCAATCCATGGCGTCTTGGTTGATGAGTCAGTATTTGTGTCATCTACTGATGTAGTGGCCGCAAGAGGTGAAGCGATGACTGAATCAGTGATTGAAAATGTCAACGCACCGGTGACAACGTGTCCGTCATCAGCAACTGCACGCCAATCAACAGTGATGTTTCCCGATGTGATTAATTGTGGCCATGGGGCATGAAGTTCTGAACCAACTAGGGTCACTGGACTTGCCTCGACGCTGGCCGCATTGTCACTCTTTACCGATATTGCGCTGCCTTCGAGTAGCGGCGGTTCAGTGAAGGTAAGTACGAGTTCGGTCGGTGCCGAGGTCAACATGCTTCCTTCAGCAGGATTCGAGCTGACCAGTTCGGTATGTGCTGATGCAGGCGAGGCAATGAAGAATGCCAGGGCGAAAGCGGAGCTAAGAATTCGCAATGTTTTCATGCTTACAGCCTAGGAGCCAAGCCCCTTCATGTGCACCTAGGACCACAATTTGAGCGGGTGAAGGGAATCGAACCCTCGCCTCAACCTTGGGAAGGTTACGCGCTGCCATTACGCCACACCCGCGGGCGACTTGCAAGAAATTTAGCCCTATGTGCCACCTTAATACCGTTGGTCGGTAACCTAGTTCCGTGTTGCTTTCAGATAAAGACATCAAAGCCGAAATTAGTTCCGGACGTGTAGGTATTGAGCCTTACGACGAAAAAATGGTTCAGCCATCGAGTATCGACGTGCGACTCGACCGCTTCTTCCGTGTGTTTGAGAATCATAAGTACCCGCATATTGATCCTGCTGTGGAACAAGCTGAATTGACTCGTGAAGTTGAAGCAGATCAGGGTGAACCGTTTGTCTTGCATCCAGGTGAATTTGTGCTTGGTAGCACATTTGAAGTTGTAACGCTCCCAACCGATGTTGCAGCACGCCTTGAGGGTAAGTCGAGTCTTGGTCGCCTTGGGTTGTTAACACACTCAACTGCCGGTTTTATTGATCCTGGTTTTTCCGGTCACGTCACACTTGAGCTGGCAAACGTTGCAACTTTGCCAATCTTGCTGTGGCCAGGCATGAAAATTGGCCAAGTGTGTTTCTTCCGAATGACATCCGAGGCCGAGCACCCATATGGTTCGAGTATTTATGGTTCGCGTTACCAGGGACAACGTGGTCCAACGCCAAGTCGGTCACATGCGAATTTCCATCGCACAGATGTGACAAAGTAAAAAACTTTTATAGGTCCCTATCCCACAGTGCGGGGTAGGGACCTATTTT